>CAUQNI010000008.1:0-85168 GCA_963519555.1 uncultured bacterium | reverse complement strand
TACCTGTGTTAATATTCCTACGAACTCTTTATCTGTTTTCCCTTCTCCTTTAGCATTTTCAGCTGAGATTAAAGATTCAACTTTTGAGATTTCTGCCTCTAATTCAGAAGCTTTTTGTGTAATATCGTTTGTATTTACAACAACAGGATTTTCAGTACCATCTGCAACCGTCCCTGTATCTCTGAACCCACTCTCACCTTTTCCTGGAATGGCTTTTCCATTTCTTGGATCTTGGTTTTTGTTTACTTTTTCTTCTGTTGCTTCTGATTTGATACTGTTTAAAATGACAAGGCTACTTGAAAGTTGTTTAGCAAGTGCATCTACTTTTGTCTGTGTTTTTGTATCATCGTTTAAAAGTTCTTTTGCTTTATTAACCAAGTTTTTAGCATCATCGATGACTGATTTTGTTTTCTTACCTTCGGTTAATTGACTCAATCTGCTTTCAGCTTGAGCAACTAAATCTTCTAATGATGCAGTATTAATAGCTACTTTTTCTGTCACTCCATTTGGGGTTTCAACTGCACTGGTTTGTGTGTCAGTAACAGATTCTTTAGCAGAACTAGTTTTTTGTCCATCGGCCGCTTTATCAGTAGCAGATTCTTGTCCAGAAACTTCCTTAGAGGGGGCTGAGGACTTCTCATTTACATTTTGAGGATTTTGAACTTCTGTAGATTCTGGATTAGTTACTAGTTCAGCAGCTTGGACGCTTCCTCCACCAAGGAAAAACAATCCAGTAGCTACAGCCACACTAGCCGCACCAAAACTGACCTTACGGATACTGTAACGTGTGAATTTCTCCACTTGCGATTGGCGAACATGACGCCCTTTAGGTTTAAACATTCTATTACTCCTTTTTTTGACAATTAGCAATTAGCAATTAATATATATATGAAGACTAAAAACAAAAAGCCCCCCCCCCTCAAATATAATTGTAAATTTGAAGGGGGTTTGCTTATATTATATCTCTTTTTCCTAAATATATCAACTATTTCAGCTGTTTCTAAAAACATAATATAGCCATAATATAATGACTCTCAAAATTATTTATAATTATATATGATCGATATCTATACTGTATATGTTATTTTATATTTTGTATAAAAAAGCCTAGTTTAAAATGTCAAAACTAGGCTTCTTATCTATTTTCCTTCTTTCACTTCTTTGGTTGCTACATCTTCTCCAAACCATTTTTTGCTAATTTCTTGGAACTTACCATCCTTATAAAGATTAGAAAATCCTTCATTTATCTTTTTAACCAGAGTTGTATCTTCCTTACGTGCTCCAACCGCAAAATCTTCTGTTTCTAGTCCAACTGTAAAGACATTATAATCGTTTAAAACGCCTTCTGCTTCTAAATAATAGTTTGCATAGACACGATCAATTAATAGACCATCAATTCGATCGTTTTTCAAATCAATCAAGGCTTCATTAAAGGTTTGGTATTGATTCGCTTTATTATTAGCAACAATATCCTTCAAAATCGCTGGATTTGCTTCAAAGTCCTCATAACCAGATGAACCAGCTTGAGCTCCTAATGTCTTTCCAGCCATATCCTTTGCAGTCGTGATACCTGAAGATTTCTTAGTCACCAATACCTGCTCATTCTTCATATATGAGTTACTGAATGCTACCTTTTCACGGCGTTCGTCTGTAGCGGAATAGCCATTCCAAATCAAATCAATTGTTCCTTTTGTCAATTCAGCTTCTTTCAAATCCCAATCAATCGGTTGCCAATTTACCGTAATTCCATATTTTTCAAAAACAGCTGTAGCTAAATCAATATCAAATCCTGCATAGGAACCATTTTTCTGAGCAAACCCCATTGGAACAAAAGTACTATCAAATCCAATAGTAATAGACTTGTTAGACTCGTACTTAGACCAATTATCTCCACCAGTTTCACTAGCATTTTTCCCACAAGCTACTAAGAACAAAGCAGTCATTAGACTGACTAATATAAGCATCAATTTTTTCATCATTTTTTCCTCCTATTTAGGTTCTACTTTTAATAATACATCTGCAATATTTTCCGCAAACTGTAAATCATGGGTAACCACAATCTGGGTCATGCCAAGTTCCCTATTTTGCAAGATTAGTTTTTCCACTTCCAAGCGTAATTCTGGATCCAGTGCAGAAGTTGGTTCATCGTAGCCAATGATTTCTGGGTCAATCATCATAGCACGCGCCAAGGCCACCCGCTGCTTTTGCCCACCAGATAGTGAGAAAGGATAGGCATCCGCGTGCCCTGCTAGTCCTAACTGTTCCAAGAGTCCACACGCCTTCTGTTCAGCCTCTTCCTGCTTCATCCCCATAGTTTTCACAGGTGATAAAGTCAAATTATCTAGAACTGATAAATGAGGGAAAAGTTGAAAATCTTGAAATACAAATCCCAATAGATTTCGCTTCTCCAGTTCATCCAGTTCCAAAGATTCTCCATTATAAAAGATTTGTCCTGAATCAATGGTTTCAAGACCCGCAAGCATACGTAAGAGAGTTGTCTTACCTCCACCAGAAGGCCCAACGATAGCTAGGATTTGCTTTTCATGAATTTTTAGACTGAAATCAGACAGGATTCGTTTGTCTCCGAATTTCTTATTGATATTTCGTAATTCTAACATGGCAGCCTCCTATCTATAATAACTGTACTTCTTCTCAACTTTTTTGGAAATGATTGTCACAATCCCAATCAAAATCAAATAAATGGCTCCTGCCAAGAACATCGGAACTAGGCTAGCATCACGGTTGGCAGCTGTTCTACTAGCCAAGATAAGGTCTGAAATTCCTAGAGCATAGACCAGAGAGGTATCCTTGACCAAACTCATGACTTCATTAAAGACACTAGGAAGAACAATCTTGGTCACCTGAGGCAAGATAATATAGCGCACTGTGTCAAAAGGACTAAACTTCAAGACCTTAGCAGCCTCATATTGACCTTTAGGGATGGTATCAATCCCCCCACGGAAGATTTCAGCAAAGTAAGCAGCATAATTCAAAACAAAGGCAATGATAGCCGCAGGAAGGCGATCCAAACGGATCCCAATGCTTGGGAGCACATAATAGATAAAGATCAATTGCAAGAGCAAGGGTGTGCCTCGCATAATCCAAATATAAATGTTAATCAGATGATGGAGGGGCTTCCAATGGACTTGCAAGGCAAAGGCAATCAAAACGCCCAAGGGAATAGAAAAAATCAAGACCAGTGCAAAAACCTGTAAAGTCATGCTTGCACCGCTCAATAAACTCGGTAATATCTCAAACAAATAAGACATACTGACACCTCCTTAAAATAATTGTTCCTATTATAACATACATAAACTAAATTACAACTATTTTTATAAAAAAAATTACATTGTTAACAAAAATAAAAACTATATCTTTCAAAATTGATAAGATATAGCTTTAAATCATTTTATTCCTGCAATCTTTCATACAGTTCTTGCATTTGCACATCATCTGGAACCAGTTTTAAGTAAGCTTGTGCATTGACTTTTGCTTCTTCAAAATATCCCAATTCACGCAAGAGATAAATATAGTGTTCCAAAAACTCTGGATTGTCCTTCAAATCTCCTGCTAACTCTTGGTAATGCTCATAGGCAGTATCCAAATCGTCCATTTCTTGATAAGAGCGAGCAATCATCCACTTGGTCAAAAGATTTTCTGGCTCTTCGCTCTGCAAGTCTAGAATATCCTCATAACGCTCCTGCTCTAGATAAATAGTTGCCAAACGAAGCAAGATTTCTTCCGTATCCTCAGCGTCTTCTTTTGCAGTAAGGAGATAGTTTTCTGCCCCACTAGCATCATGCAATTCATAAGAGAATTGTGAAGCTACTAACAAGAGTCTTGTTTCAAAAGGATTTTTCTCCAAGCCTTGCTTAGCGATACGCAGGGCTTCTGCAACTTGATGTTCCTTATGTAAGGCCTGACTATACCCATACTCATATCCTTCAAAGTCAGGAGAAATGGTATCGAGCTGCTTAAAGTAGAGGACGGCCTTTTGGTATTCTTCTTGATCAAAGTAAAGACTGGCCAACTCAAAAGCTGTTAGGTCATCGTATTCTAACTCTAGAGCTTTTTCTAAAAACTCTGTGGCCGTTTCAAATTTCCCTAACTGAGCATAGGCAAAGCCAATCCGTTGATAGGTAGAAATGCCTGTTTGCTCATATATCGTGCGATTATCTAACTGGGCATAGCCTTGAATAGCTTCTTGGTAATTTTCCAACTCACTATCCAACTCTGCCAATCCTAATATCAAGAGAGGGTCATCTGAATAAGTCAAGGCCTCTAACAATTTCTCACGAGCCACATCCGTCAAACCTTCCAGCTGGTAGAGGTCTGCCTTCAGAGCCAAAGCAGAAACATACCAGTCACTGTCAGCTTGGATTTCCTCTAGGTAAGCAAAAGCTTCTTCGATTTGACCATCTTCGCTAGCAATGGCTGCTAGATTAAGATGAACCTCTGGAAAATCCTCTACAATTTTCAGGTAAATTTCCTTGGCCTGAGGATAAAAACCAATTCCTTCTAGATAGGTTGCTAACTCATAAAGAAGTTCACTTGGATCATTTTCTAAAGCTTTGACGAAATAGTACTCCGCCTTGGTTAAATCTTGTTCCTCCAAAGCCAGTAACATCTGCTGACTATTGTTCACTCTTGACTTCCTCTCCCTCTAGTTCATATAGGCCACTAACTACCTTATACCATTCAAAAATGGCTGAAATGACAACCTTAGCAGAGGCATAAACTGGGATACCGAGTAAGACTCCCCAAATACCAAACATGGATCCTGAAGTTAACAAGACAAAGAGAACATTAATAGGATGGATGTTTAATTGACTTCCCAAAATCAGTGGAGAGACAAAACGGCCTTCAATAGTTTGTTCTACGATAAAGACAATCACCACTTTTAAAAGCATGACTGGCCCAGCAATCAAGCCCAATACTAGGGCAGGAAGCATGGCCAAGAAACTACCAAGATAAGGAACCAGATTTAAAATACCAGCAGTAACACCAAGCGTAACCGCATAGCGTAAACCGATAATCTTGAAGAAAATAATAAACATTACTGCTACAATAATAGCTACTGTTACTTGCCCCCGAACATAGTTAGACAACTGTTGATTCACGTCTGATAGAACTTGTCCAACAGGTTCTTTCAATTTAGTTGGCATGAATTGGGTTAAATAGTTACGCAAGCCTTTCCCATCACGCAAGAGATAAAAGAGCATGAAAGGAACGATAATCAAGGCAACAATCACTTGAGAAGCCCCGCTAATAAAGGCGCTCACCCAATTGACTGCCTGAGATGAAACCTTACTTGCCCAAACTGTAGCCTGACTAGAAAAATTGGTCAAAACTTGCTCTAATTGAGGTCTGAAATCATCTGGCAAACGCTTGGTGACCAAATCATTAATAACTCTGTCTGCATCTTCGAGATAGATTGGTACATTTCTTGCAAATGTTAAGACCTGACGCTGCAGATTTGGAATAGCGACTGCCAATCCCCAAATGATAAAGATGGCGATAATCACAAAGACAATACTGATTGCGATGACACGATTAACCTTATGCTTCTCCAACCAATCAACAATAGGATTCAGTAAATAGTATAGTAAACCAGATAGAATGACTGGCAACATCACAACTGCTAAAAAGTCTAAAACAGGTGAAAACAGAAAACTAATCTTACTTAAAATAAAAAGATTGAGTCCCAATAATAAGGTTACCAAAAATACCGTAATGGCCTTGTTATCCAAAAACCACTTGAAAAACCAAGATAGGCTAAAATGTTTCTCTTTTTGCTCCATAAATACTTCCTTTCTATCGTTCTCTCATTATACCATTTTTAAATCAAAATAACTCTTTTTTAAAGTGCTTACATGGAGACAGCGACATAAAAAATCCCCTCAAAAGAGGAGATTCGATTAGTCTTGAATATGACGGTCTAAGTTCTTCTGATAATCTGCGTTTGATTTGGCTTTTTCTTCAGCAAATTTCTTGCGGAACTCATCCATTTCTTTAGTCGTGACAATCTTATCTTGGATTTTAAGGTATTTATAGCTAAGTTCACCAGTCTTATCACCTACCCAGCCATCTGCACCAGTACCTAGAACTTTCTTCGTTACGAGCATTTGGGCACCGTTTGACTGTGCAGGAATAACCAAGGCACTGTCTGTTAACCAAGCTTGAGCTTTTGCATATTTAGAATATCGTTTTTCAAGATCTGTTTTCTCACTATTAGCATCCGTGATTAACTCTTTAAACTTATCTAACCCAACCGCTTTGATTGCTGGACTGTCTTTACCTGGTACTACACCTAGGGAACCAAGAAGATTTGGTCCAGATGTTGGATCAAATATATCTAGATAAGTTGATGGATCTGCGTAATCAGGCCCCCATCCACTATTTGCATTAATATCCCAGTCAGTATTGGTATTAGAAGTAGCTAGAACCGTCATACTTGCCAATTCATCATCAGAAACTTGTTGAATATCAACTACAACATTATCTGATCCAAGAGCTTCCTCGATAGATTGTTTATAAGATTGATATTGACGCACAAACTGTGGACGAGTAGAAGATACTGGAATATCTAAATGAATAGGGAACTGTACTCCATCAGCTTGAAGAGTTTTCTTGGCAGCTTCCAATTTAGCTTTAGCCTTATCTACATTATGAAGTGAATCCTGGGCATCATCAAGACTGACATCTTTCCATACACCATCTAATTTATCCAATTCTGCCTTAGCTACTTGCCCAAATGACTGCTCTCCTACTTGTACAAATGTTGGAGGTATTAAACTTGTACGTAATTTACGCGGTGCTACTTCGTCCCCAAATACTTGAGAGATTCCTGCTTTACGATCTGTAGCAAAAGCCAAAGCTTGACGGAAATCTTTGTTCAGCAAGGCCTTCTTAGTAGATGTTTTTTCTGCATCACTTGTTTTAGCGGTGTGATTGTAAGCAACACGGTCAATATTCGTCGAAATATAGAAAGTAGTTCCTTGTTGTTGACTATAAATAATATTATCTTTGTATTTTTCTTTTAAGCGTTCATAGTTAGCAGAGTTTTTAAAGAGAGGAGCTGCAGGATAATTTCCTTCATCAAATCCACGTCCAAGAGAGTCAGCATCTTGACCATCAAAGAATGATAATTTGATATCATCAATAAAGACATTTTGTTTATCCCAATAATTTTGGTTTTTGGTCATTTCAATAGAAGATTTAGATGTAAGACCTGTGAGAAGATAAGCCCCATTGTATAGAATGCTTGTTACATCAGTCGCCTTACCAAAGTCATCTCCTTTAGAAGCTAAAAAGTCTTCGCTAACAGGAGCAAGAATTCCCATTGTTGTTTTCGAATTCCAGAATGATTCTGGATGGTTTAAAGTATAGACTACAGTATAATCGTCTGTTGCTTTTACACCAACAGTAGAAAAATCCGTTGTTTTCCCATTTACATAGTCATCCAATCCTTTAATAGAATCCTGTACAAGATAAAGTGCTTCTGATTTCTTGTCAGCTGCGTGTTTTAGACCAGTCACAAAATCCTGAGCCTTAACTTCTCCATATTCTTCGCCTTCATTGGTATACCACTTGATACCCTTACGAATTTTATAGGTATAAGTCAAACCATCTTTGGAAACAGTCCAATCTTCTGCAACTGATGGTACTAGATTCCCGTATTGATCATTTTCCAGTAGTCCATCAATGACATTACCAGTAATCTGTTTTGTAGAATTTTGCCCAGAAACTGTATAATCCAGAGTCGCAGGATCTGATGAAAATACATAGGCATAAGTAACTGGTTTAGTTGCTTCCTTATTCCCATTACCAGATGAACAAGCTGCTAGAACAGCTGCTGAGAGTACAGCAACTCCAGCTGCTAAGAAAACACGTTTTTTCATAAAAAAACTCCTTTGCAATTTGTATAGGATTATTATAGCACTTTTCAAAAGGAAATCAATACAAAACTAAGTCAAATTTAATATTTTGTTATATTTTTTTATGTTTTATAGAGTTCCTCCAACTACAGTTTTTGTGATATAATAGTCTTATCTTTATAAAGAGGTATTATCATGAAAGAAACTGTTTATTTTGGAACTTATACACGTCGTACTTCCCAAGGAATTTACAAGGCAAACTTTGATACAGAAACTGGTCAGCTTGCTAATTTAGAACTTTTTGCTCCTGAACCAAGTCCAACCTACCTTGCCTTTGACCAGAAGCAACATCTATACACTGTTGGTAGTCAAGACGATAAGGGGGGCATTGCAGCCTATCAAACTGATGGAAGCTTATTAAATCATGTCGTAGAAAAAGGAGCTCCTCACTGTTATGTTTCTGTTGATGAAAAGCGTGATTTAGTCTATGCAGCCAACTACCATAAAGGACAGGTACTTGTTTATAAACGTCAGGAAGATGGGAGTCTTCTACTTAGTGATGTGGATCAACACAGTGGCCAAGGTCCACATGAAAATCAAGCTTCACCCCATGTTCACTTTACAGACTTAACACCTGACCACTATCTAGTGACCTGTGATTTAGGTACTGACCAAGTCATCACCTATGACCTTGATCAAGAAGGAAAATTATCTAAGCTCTATACCTATCACAGCCAGCCAGGAGCAGGCTCACGCCATATCGTTTTCCATAACCACTATAAAATCGCTTATCTGATTTGTGAACTCAATAGCACTATCGAAGTTTTAATCTACGATGGTGTTGGCGAATTTGAACGCATGCAGGTCATTTCAACTCTACCAGATGGTTATGACGGCTTTAATGGAACTGCTGCTATTCGTCTCTCTAAAGACGGTAAATACCTCTACGTTTCTAACCGTGGCCATGATTCTATCGCAGTATATACAATTCTTGCAGACGGTAGCCTAGAGTTGTTAGAAATCGTTCCGACTCATGGTCAGACTCCACGTGATTTTGATTTGACACCAGACCAAGAATTCCTTATTGCTGTCCATCAAGATTCTGACAATGCAACCGTCTTTAAACGCAATCCTGAAACTGGTCGTCTAGCAGAACTTTCTAACGACTTCTATGTACCAGAAGCAGTCTGCATCAGTTTTGCTCCATAAGAAAACATAAAAAATGAACTTGGTAACTCAAGTTCATTTTTTCTTATAGTCTTTTTCCGACATTGATACGATTAATAGCACGTTGCAAAGCAATCTTAGCACGACGCTCTTGGTCAATCAAGTGTTTTTCGTGGGCTTCTTCGATTTCGCGCTCCGCACGAAGCTTAGCACGTTCTGCACGGCTAACATCGATATCACGAGCACGTTCTGCAGAATCAGCAACGATTGTGATGGTATTATTGGCAATTTCAATAACGCCTCCGTTTACTGCAATCCAGTTCACGTGATCTTCATCATCAATACGTTTTACCTTTACTTCATCAACTGCTAAAACCGCAATCATATTTTCATGTCGTGGCAAGATCCCCATCTCACCATCCAGAGTTCGAACTGATACATAGCTGGCATGGTGATCATAGACGAGACCATCTGGTGTCACGATCTGGACAGTTAACTGAGCCATAGATCACCTCTTAAAATCCCATTTTTTCAGCTTTTGCAATCACATCTTCGATAGAACCTACACCACGGAAGGCATCTTCTGGTAACTGGTCATGTTTACCATCAAGGATTTCCTTAAAGCCACGAACAGTTTCAGCAACTGGAACATAAGAACCTGGCTGACCAGTAAATTGTTCCGCAACGTTGAAGTTTTGTGACAAGAAGAACTGGATACGACGGGCACGAGCAACCAAGGTCTTTTCTTCATCAGAAAGCTCATCCATACCAAGGATAGCAATGATATCTTGCAATTCATGGTAACGTTGAAGGACACGTTTTACTTCAGCAGCAACTGCATAGTGCTCTTCTCCAACGATTTCAGGTGCCAAGGCACGTGAGCTTGAAGCAAGTGGGTCAACGGCTGGGTAAATACCCAATTGTACCAACTTACGTTCCAAGTTGGTTGTTGAATCCAAGTGAGCAAAGGCTGTTGCTGGCGCTGGGTCAGTATAGTCATCCGCTGGCACATAGATAGCCTGGATAGAGGTTACAGACCCCTTCTTAGTTGATGTAATACGTTCTTGCAATTGCCCCATTTCTGTAGCAAGTGTTGGTTGGTAACCAACGGCTGATGGCATACGACCCAAAAGGGCAGATACTTCTGAACCAGCCTGAGTGAAACGGAAGATATTATCAATAAAGAGAAGCACGTCTTGGCCTTCCACATCACGGAAGTATTCAGCGATTGTCAAACCAGTAAGGGCAACACGCATACGTGCTCCTGGTGGCTCATTCATCTGACCAAATACCATGGCTGTTTTCTCGATAACGCCTGATTCTTTCATTTCCCAGTAAAGGTCGTTCCCCTCACGAGTACGTTCCCCAACACCAGTAAATACTGAGATACCACCATGTTCTTGGGCAATGTTGTGAATCAATTCTTGGATCAAAACGGTTTTACCAACTCCGGCACCACCGAAAAGTCCAACCTTACCACCTTTAAGGTAAGGGGCAAGAAGGTCGATAACCTTAATCCCTGTTTCAAGGATTTCAGAAGAGGTAGACAACTCATCAAAAGTTGGAGCTTTTTTATGAATTGGCTGACGCTCTGCATCTTCTGTAAAAGGAGCTTCCAAGTCAATGGTATCTCCCAAAACATTGAAGACACGTCCCAAAGTTTCTTTACCTACTGGTACAGAGATTGGACGACCTGTGTCCAATACTTCCATTCCACGAGTCAAACCATCTGTTGATTCCATGGCGATAGTACGGACCATACCATCTCCCAACTCCAAGGCTACTTCAAGGACGATTTTTGTTTTTCTTTCGTCATTTTTGTAGACGACAAGTGCATTGTTAATCTCAGGAAGTTTTTCCCCTGCTGCAAACAAAACGTCTACAACGGGACCGATAACCTGAGCAATTTTACCTGAACTCATCTCCTTCTCCTATTCTATATAAGATACTGTCGGTTCCTAGCTCAACTAGGTCCTAAGTTCATTTTCATACGAGCTGAACTAGAGCCTATTCTAAGGCACTAGCTCCTGCTACGATTTCTGTAATTTCTTGTGTAATCGCCGCCTGTCTGGCACGGTTATACTGAATTGTCAAATCATTGATGACTTTCTTAGCATTATCTGTCGCTGTTTGCATGGCTGTCATACCAGCAGCATTTTCAGCTGTCTTGGCATCGATAATAGCACCGTAAATCATACTTTCTGCAAACTGAGGCAACAACTGCTCCAAAATTTCTTCTCGGCTTGTTTCCAATTCAAAAGTCAAGCTGTACTCTTCATCCGCTTCATTTGGATCCAAGTCAACAATCGGAAGCATTTGTTCCACACGCATTTGACTAGTTAGCGTATTGACATGGTGGTTATAGCAGACATAGAGTTCATCAAAAAGTTCATTTTGGTACATTTCAACTGTTTTTGAAATAATCTTACGAACTTCATCAAAGCTAGGCTGATCCGCCAAGCCACGTAGTTCATAAAGGGGTTGAATACCACGAGCTTTAAAGAAGTCAGCTCCCATTCCACCGATACAGATCATTTCAAAGCCTGTACCGTCTGGGTGGTATTCTTCTTTTAACTCCATAACGGCTTTCAAAATAGAAGAATTATACCCTCCAACCAAACCGCGATCTGAAGTGATAACGATATAGCCTGTCTTCTTAACTGGACGGCTAATCAACATGGGATTGGTTGAGCCACCAGCTCCATTACCATGAAGGATATCTGTCAAAAGTTTGCGCACTTTCTGAGCGTAAACTTGGAAGTTGCGAGCAGCTTCTTCAGAGCGACCAAGCTTAGCAGCCGATACCATTTGCATGGCATTAGTGATTTGACTCGTATTTTTTGTTGAGGCGATTTTTGTTTTAATATCATTTAGAGATACTGCCATCTGACACCTCTATTCTTATTGGAAGCTGGTTTGATTGAGAAACTCTGTAATCGCAGCATCCAAGACTGCTTCTTCTGGCAAGTCTTTTGTATCACGAATGGTTTCCAAAATCTCTGGATGTTGAGCATCAAAGAAGGCATGGAACTCTTCCTCGAAACGAACGATATCATCTACTGGAACAGTATCCAAGAAACCATGTGTCAAAGCATAGAGAATGGTTACTTGTTTCTCAACAGGTAATGGTTTGTGAACAGGTTGTTTCAAGACTTCAACTGTACGACGTCCACGGTTCAACTTAGCCTGTGTTGCTGCATCCAAGTCAGAACCAAACTTAGTGAAGGCTTCCAACTCACGGTATGAAGCAAGGTCGATACGAAGTGTACCAGCAACCTTCTTCATGGCTTTGATTTGCGCAGAACCACCTACACGAGATACAGATGAACCCGCGTCGATAGCTGGACGAATACCCGCATTGAAGAGGCCATCGCCAAGGAAGATTTGTCCATCAGTGATAGAAATCACGTTGGTTGCGATATAGGCAGAGATATCTCCTGCTTGTGTCTCGATAAATGGTAGGGCTGTGATTGATCCACCACCAAGTTCATCAGAAACTTTAGCTGAGCGCTCAAGCAAACGGCTGTGAAGGTAGAAAACATCCCCTGGGAAGGCTTCACGACCTGGAGGACGACGAAGCAAGAGTGACAGTTCACGATAAGCTACCGCTTGTTTTGATAAATCATCATAAACAATCAAAACATGCTTACCTTGGTACATAAATTCTTCTGCCATGGCAACCCCAGCATAAGGAGCTAGGAAGAGCAATGGAGATGGTTGTGAAGCAGAAGCAGTCACAACGATTGTGTAGTCCAAGGCACCATACTGACGAAGTGTTTCTACTTGCGTACGAACTGTTGATTCTTTTTGTCCAATCGCTACATAGATACAGATCATATCTTGACCTTTTTGGTTCAAGATTGTATCAATCGCAATGGTTGTTTTCCCTGTCTGACGGTCACCGATAATCAACTCACGTTGACCACGACCAATCGGTACAAGGGCGTCAATAGCTTTCAAACCAGTTTGCAATGGTTCTGATACAGACTTACGTTGCATAACACCAGGGGCTGGCGCTTCTACTGGACGAGTTTTATCAGTGTGGATTTCTCCAAGACCGTCAACTGGACGACCAAGCGGATCCACAACACGACCAATCAAACTTTCACCTACTGGGACTTCCATGATTTTACCTGTACGGCGGATTGTATCGCCTTCACGGATATCTGTAAAGTCACCCAGGATGATAATACCAACGTCTGTTGACTCCAAGTTTTGAGCCATACCATAAGAGCCGTTTTCAAAAATCAACAACTCTCCACTCATGGCATTTTCAAGGCCGTGAGCACGCGCGATACCGTCCCCGATATAGGTTACAACACCTGTTTCAGTCACATCAAAATTGGGTTTGAAATTTTCAATTTGTTGCTTAATTAAAGCGCTGATTTCTTGTGCGTTAATTGCCAAAAGAACACCACTTTCTATTTCAAATTTTCTTTAACAACTTTAAGTTGTTGTTTAATACTCACATCAATTGTCTTGTGATTGGCAAAAATGACAAAACCACCAATGAGACTTTCATCGATTTGTTCTTTTACACTCCGCACTTTCAGAGACATTTTCTTCTCAATCAAAGGGAGCAAGCGACTCTTCTGTTCATCAGTTAAAGGATGAGCTGACGTAATCGTCACTTCAAATCGATTTGTTTCTTTTTCAAGTCGATTCAAGCAATCTACAAGCACATCGTAAAAAAGATTTGCTCTGTGATTGTAAATAAGAACCTGAATCAAGTTTTGCAATAAAGGTGACACTGAGTCTTGGAAGAAAGCAATCGTTTTTTCCTTGTCAGACTCGTCTACTGCCACTTTTTTTAAAAAAGAAGGTAAACCTGTTTCTTCAGCAACTTGCTTGATTTGAGTCAAGTCTGAAAAAATACGGTCTTCTTCTCCTTTTTCAAGTACCAATTGGACAAAAGGCATGCTGTATTTTTCAATTACCTTTACTGTTTTCTTGTCCATTAAGCTTCTCCTAGCTGATCGATATACTGATCAATGAGTTCTTTATGGGCATGACCGTCAAGGTTTTGTGAGATGATTTTACCAGCCAAGCTGATTGTCAAATCTGCAACCTCACCCTTAACGCTTTGTAAAGCTTCAGCTTTGTTTTGAGCAATTTCTTGGTTTGCTTTTTCTTTTAAGCGTCCTGCTTCTAGTTTAGCATCTGCTAAAATACTAGCCTTACTTTTCTCAGCTGTTTCTTTCGCATTCTCAATGATTGTCTTAGCTTCTTTACGGCTACCAGCCAATTCATCTTCGCGTTTTTGAGCCAATACTTCTGCTTTTTGACGTGCTTCTTCGGCTCTGTCAATATCTGAAGCAATTTTTTCAGCTCTTTCTTCGAAAATGCTTGTAATATTAGACCATGCAAATTTTTTAATCAAGACTAGCAAAAGGATAAAAGAGCCAGCGATTAAAATAAAATTACCAATTAATTCACCTACTGTTACGTGCATCAGTTACTCCTTTCTACTCTTCATCATTAATTTTATTTCCTAGGTACATAGAGGATAATAGTGTAAAGACATAGGCCTGTACACAAGAAATGAACACGGAAAATGCAGTCCAAACTAAGTTTGTCCCAAATGCGATTGGATACCAAAAAATAGCCTGATGTGAAAGTAAGAGAAGCAAGCTTGTCATTACTTCACCTGCAAAGATATTCCCAAAAATCCGCAAAGCAAGAGAAAGGAAATTCGTGACTTCTTCAAGTAGATTCATCGGTGTCATAAATGCAGGAGTTACAAAACCTTTTAGGTATTGTTTAATCCCACGACGACGAATCCCCTCAATGTGCGCCATCACAATAATACAGAAAGACAAGACAAGGTCAAATGAAAGATTTGCAGTTGGCGATGTCCAAAGGTTTGTTCCATCTGTTGTTTGAAGTTTAGCCATCAAACCAAGATTATTGGCGATGACCATAAAAAGAAATAAACATAAATAAAAGAGTGAGTAATCTTTTATGTAGTGGGAACCAAGGTTAGGTTCTGTAAATCCAATTACAAAATCATAGAGATACTCTAGTACATTTTGTTTACCTTTGGGTTTCAAGGTCATATTACGACTTGCCCAATAGATAAATGCAAAAATCAGAAACACAGACAGCAAAGTCAAGGCTGTCAAAGTTAAATCAAAGGTAACAGGACCAATATTGATGGTTGGATTGATACTTTCTTCCATCTAACATTCTCCCTTCTCCAATTTATATTTCGTTATTTAATAATAAATGAGAAGACAAGAGTTACGAAGAAAGTTCCTTCAATAAAGGCAACCCCTAAAAACATCAAGCTACGAAACTCAGCGATAATATCTGGTTGGCGAGCTACTGATTTCAACAAACCATTCATCAACATACCCTCACCAAGAGATACACCCATACAGGCAAGACATAGACCGAAAAATGTTAAATTCATGACGAATTCTCCTTTTAATTAAAATTTACTTACTTAGTTTAGTCCTAAAAATTGGATTTGTCAACTTTTTACTAACATTGAAAGCGTTTAATGAAAATTATTTACAATTTTACTATTTTTGAACTTATTATATAGAAAACTTTGTAAAAAACTTGTAATAAATCCGACCATTATCTAGACCTTTCTGAAAAATATTGAAAAAATCCGAGATGTAATCTCGGATGGAAATTAATATATTTTCTTTAACCTAATGCTCTTTTAGTAAGTAGGATTAAAAGAAAAGCAACTAGAAAGCTTTCGTCTCCTACATGTTTATTAAGCACGCACTGTGACGCTGGTTCCATCTTCCTTATAAAGATTGATGAGACCCTCTTTGAGGGCGCGAACCATGTCTCCTGCTTGAACAGGTTGAGGCACCTTAATAGTCAATAGTTCCATTGGATTTGGAGCGCGATCGATCTTATTTCCTTTAGCATCATGCAAATCTTCAATATACGTTTCAAAATGACGGAAACCTGGGCCGTAAAACTCAACTTGGTCGCCTTCGTTAATGACATTCCGTTGACGAATAGTTGCTGTTTGTGTCGCATCATCATAAGAAACCACTTCAGCGACAAACTTGTACTCAGGAATTTTACGGCGAGCACCAAACAACTGCTCATTTTCAGATGGTGTACCGTAGTAGAAACCTGTTGCCAATTCACGTTGAGCAACCTTCCACATTTCGTCCACCAAATCTTGTTTGATAGCTTCAAACTTTTCAGGACTTTCAAGATATGCATCCACAGCTGCCTTGTAGCAGTTGGTTACTGTTGATACGTAGTGAATAGACTTCATACGTCCTTCAATCTTAAGACTGTCCACACCATTTTCAATCATATCTGGGATATGGTCAATCATGGACATGTCAACGGCTGACATTGAAAATTCTTCTGGGATTTCCCCTTTCAAGCTCTTACGTTCTTTCCCAAATGGCATATCGTAAAGGTCGTACTTCCAACGGCAAGACTGAGAACATCCACCACGGTTAGCATCACGCATACTCATGTGGTTTGAAAGTGTACAACGACCAGAGTAAGAAATACACATAGCTCCATGGACAAAAGCTTCAATCTCAACGTCTGTACGTTTGCGAATTTCAGCTAATTCTTCCATTGAAACCTCACGCGCCAAAACAACACGTGTTAAGCCCAGTTCTTTCCAGAACTCAAGAGTTTCATAGTTAGTGGCACTAGCTTGGGTAGAGAGGTGAATTTCAAGACCTGGTGCTTCAGTCGCTGCAATCATAATCAAGGCTGGGTCAGATACGATAACTGCTGCAATCCCGATATCACGTAGTTTACGGAACCACTCACCAGCTCCCGCTTCATTTCCTTCGTGCATAACCATGTTGGCAGCCACATAGACCTTAGCTCCATACTTGGCTGCAAACTGGACACCTTCTTCCATCTGTTCAAAGGTAAAGTTTCCAGCACGGCTACGAAGACCATAGGCCTGACCACCGATAAAGACAGCATCTGCTCCATACTGAACAGCTACTTTTAGCTTCTCTAAAGTCCCAGCAGGTGATAAAACCTCAGGACGTTTTAATGTTTTTGTCATGATTTCTCCTATTTGCAATATAAAAGTTTGACGTATTTCCTTCTCATTTTATAGTAAATAAGCCATAAAATCAAGCCTAGACAGATTGTTTTGACAATTCTAATCTTTTAGACTTTAGATAACAGAGTTCTAAAAGCTTTTACTTATAACAAACTTCTCACACCATCATCTCGTTAAAACATAAAAATTTAGTTACATTTCTCAAAAATAAAACAAGGAATCTACCTAAATATAAGATAGAACCCTCATTTTTTATTTTATTTAAATTAAACTGTAGAGCTTACTTTTTCAGTAGTTTCTAAATGTGGAACTCTCCATACATTTAAAACTCAACAGTTAACTATCATTGACAAATAGTTTCTTATATCTAATCAAATAATTTAGTGTTTATTTTTTACAAATGGAATCAGAGAAAAAATCAATCCTAAGAATCCTAGTGACGCAAGCGATTTATTATCTTCTGTACCAGTATTTGGAAGTTCAGATTTATTATTTATTCTTTCTTGCATAGAAGTTTTGACTGTGTCGTCTACTCTCTTTTCAGTAGATTGCTTTTCTCTATTTATGTTCTCTGTATCATTGGTTTTATAAACTACTGATTGTCTATGATTATTATCTTCTTTCCGAGGTAAGTCTTCTTCCTCTGATGATGTGCTTCTATAAGTATAAGAAGGTAATTCCAGAATCGGTGGCTCTAATGAATTTACTCCACCTGTATATTCAGGTACTTCATTAGTAGGGGCATCCGTGGGTTTGTCAGATATAATTGTTGGTTCTTCCAGAACTACTGGTTCTATTTCCATATGCATATCTTCAATTACTTTAGTAGAATAATCATTAAAAGTTGTGTAATCAAATGTAATTCCAACACTTAATTCTTTATTTATAATTTGGTCTTTATTTTTTATCTTAACCAAAAGTTTTTTAACTTTTTTTATATGTTTGATTTCATCAGGCTCATTATCCCCTTTTACTTCATAGACAATATTTGCTAAATTTTCAGGCAACTCTACTCCAAGCATAAAACCATTGTCAGTATATTTAACAACATCGCTATAATACCTGATTTTTTCAATTATTACCTTTTTACTCTCTTTACTATTTGTAACAATTCCTGTTTCAAGATTTATATCAGGAATATATTTATTTCTAATCATTGGATGAGATTCTAAAACTTCTTTTCTTCCAATAGTCGAAGTTGATTTTTTGTAGAATTCATCATCACTTATACTATCTTTTGTTTTAATTCTTTTCCAAGATTTTACTGTAACTTCATGATTCTTGTCATCATAACTATATTCGATTTCAACTCCTTCATTTATCACATTACTTACATGATATGCACTTGGATTAGCACTATAATATAAAATAGGTGGAATATGCTCATATGGAAGTGATTTATCTGTAAGATAGAAGGGACGACCCTCACTAATATTCAATGTCGTTTTTTTTGTTCCAACATGAATGACTTTACCTTTTTCTTCTGTATATTCTATTTTGGGTTCAGATTGGTGTTCTATAAGCTCCCCTGTTTCCTTATTCAAATCATAAGTAAGTGTAACTATTGATTTTTTACCATTGTGTGATTTATCTTCTGATATTACTTCATAAGTATCCCCACCATTTAAATTTTTATCTTCAACATATATGGTAGCAGATGGAATATCTTCTGTTATTACTATTGGTTTCGTACCAATCCTAATGATTTTCTTGCCCGATACATCATTTTTTTCAATCCTCTTACCACGTTCTAATGTATTATCCGCTTCATAAACGATATCTGTTTTTAAATCCTTAGAATTACCTGTTAAACTTTTATCAGATGTGTTTGTTGAGCTATTTACAACGCTCTCCTCTGTTGAAATATCAATAGCAGATGAGACTGGTTCAATATTTATATTTTCTATTAATTTGCCAGAAGTTTCAAAATCTGTTGGAATAGTATAAGTAATCGTTGCCTTAACTGTAAATTTTTTCCCTGTATCAATTAGTTCATTACCTTTTTGAATTTTTATAGGTACATCTTTATATACAACTTTAGGCTTCACACCTATTTCAATAATTCCGTATTCTAGCTCCTGTTTTTTAATTATTTTTTTAGTTATTATTTGATGCCCATCCAGTGGGGCAATTGTATAGAAATTTCGTTCCTCAATAATTAAAGGTTTTCCATTTTTCGATACTATTTTTTCTCCACTTTCAAGCTTAGGATTAGGAATATAATGATACTTCATTATCTCATCTCGAGATTCTACAGTAGAACCAGCTGGAACTTTAACTATTTCTATTGGATACTTATCAACAACTTCTCGTATAGGCTCAGAATAACCAATTACCCTTTGAACATGTTCCATTTTTACGAATTTTTTTGCTTTTTCAACTGCTCTATGAGATACATTGTCATATTCGTATTCTATTTCACTTATTCTTTCATACCAGTCCATTCTATAGGATAAACTAGGCATTTCAGTACCAGGTACTGTTTCATCAGCAACATAAAGTGTATTGTTTACTGGTTCCGTATGTATTGCTTTTTTTGTTCCAACATGGATGATTTTACCTTTTTTTCCACTGTCTGTTAGAACTGGTTCTGATTGAATGTCAGTTACCTCTCCAGTTGTTGGATTAACGTTGTAGGTATGAGTAATGGTAGATATTTTCCCGTTATGAGTAGGATCATTCGATTCTTCTTCTCTTGTAGTCCCCCCTTCTAATTCCTTATCCTCTTGATAGGTAATAATAGGCGGAATTTCTTCCACAACGGTTGTTGGTTTTGTCCCAATTGTAATCATTTTCTTTCCTGTTGAGGTAATTACTTCATTTCTTTTTCCAAGTTCAATGCTATCGTCTGCTTTATATTCAACTTCAGCTGATTGAGCTTCTGTTAAGTCTAACTTTGGGGTAGAAACGAGATGATTCGTATCAGTGTCTACAGTAGTTGCTTCTACCTTAGGTTGAACTACTTCACCAGCTGGGACATTTTGATTTTCCGCATGGACACCAATCACTTCACTGGCGCGTACGACTGGCGCATTAGATACAGCTCCTATAAAAAACTGCCCAATCAAAACAGATGCAACGCCAACACTAAATCTTCTAATGGCAAACTTCTGATGTTTTTCAAATTTCACTTCTATTCTCCCTTATTATTTTTTCAAGTTCTTTTATCAAACAATAATAAACATATACTAAATCATGAGCAAATGTGTATATCATCGCACATTTTACTATTTTAATACTTTCTAAATAAAAATCAATAGATATCCACAGTTTCCTTTCACACCCAAAGTAAGAATAACCACTAATAATAAATTTATCACAAAATAAAATACACAAAAATAATAACTATTTATTTTATTAAGTATTTTTTCTCGTTATACGCATATTTACTCCCCCCATGAAATATTGGGAGTTCTTTGTGAAATATAACATTTTTATTACAAATTTCAATTTCTAGACTCAGAGATAGACAAAGTCCACTTCACAATTATTGTAGAGTGAAAGTTCTTTCTATTTTCCATTTACTGAGTAGCAACTTCATTTTACTTTTGATATCAAATCTTAAACACTCATCTAACGGGTGGTTTATGTGGAGGTTGGGCAAAAAGTCTTTAATACTCTTCGAAAATCTCTTCAAACCACGTCAGCTTCCATCTGCAACCTCAAAACAGTGTTTTGAGCAGCCTACGGCTAGCTTCCTAGTTTGCTCTTTAATTTTCATTGAGTATAGAATAAGAAAAGAGCATAGTATCAAGCCTTGAAAAAACTTGATACTATGCGTCTTATTGTTTAATAATCTATAAAATTTCTCCTCAAAATAAATTTTCCTAACCTCTTTTTTCCTTTTTTCTACAATCAAGGTTTCCAAACCAACCTTCATCATATCCGTGAGGGTATTTTAACGTTCTCCTGCAGTTCAATCTTTACCTGAATTGACTAGACTATCAAAAAGGATCATGATTGCATAAGTATCAACGTGGTGTTGAGATACCGCATCCATTTCCACAACTTTAATCCTCCTTTTTCAAGCTCAGTATTCTATTCAAAGAAAGGGCACCAAATAACAAAATATTCCCAACGTGAGTAATCATATTTAGTTTTTTAGCAATATAGTCAGCTTGTCCAGTAAAACAGAGCTAGCTATTTGTGGAAAATCGTACTGTGGTCAATCATTACAAATTAGAAATTTAACACAGATACCCTGTAGCTAAGAGTATTTATTTTTTTATACAGTTCACTCACCTTTTCTTGATTTTGATATTTCATAAAATCACAAACTAAAATATCTCGTTTTTCTCCAATTCTAACTGGTAAGCGAATCTAAAAAATTATGCAATTTTTCATTCATTTCAGAATAATCGTTACCACGTAATTCTTCAGGTGATTGAACAAAAGATAATGTTTGATGTTGTTCTATCAATCGTTCTTCACTATCCGCAGCAACTAATAAATCAATCGCTTCTAAATCAAACTCTAAATGCACTTGAAAAGCATAATGTTTAGGGCTAAAGCGAACAATCTGTCGTGGACAACCTTGACTGGTGGCAAGGATTACCGCTTCGTCTGTCAATCCCGGCATATCACCATGCCAGTGACCAACTACAAGCTCGCTACCAAAATGTTTGAGGTGTTTATCTGCTAGTCCTTGACTAGTCATCCTAATAGGGAATACACCTATTTCTCTTTCAGGACTATGCTCATATTGTCCCCCATAAGCTACAGACAGTAGTTGCGCCCCCAAACATACACCTACAATATATTTATCTTCTTCTATTGCTTGGCGAATGAGTCTAATTTCTTCTTTTGGATGATAATAAGGGAAATGTTCTTTATCTTCATCAGGAGATTGCGGACCTCCCATAATGATAAGAAAATCAATGCCAGAAACTGTTTGGGGTAAAGCTTCTCCCTTATAAACTCTAGTTATTCCAATATCATGACCTCTTGATTGAGCCCAAGTTAGATAAGCACCTGGGACTTCAAAACTCTCATGTAGTATAAAATGCACTTTCATTATTTTTTCCTAACACCTTTTTTAACTTAATGGACGATTATTTGATTTATGAATTGTCAACACAAATTACCATTAAACTTGTTCGGTATCTTGCTTCAAATAGTCATCGAACAAGTCTATTAACTTTAATCTCTTCCGGGTAAAGTTTTTAATGATTATCCAAAAAACTTATAATTCTTACCCATAAAATAGAAAAAGAAGCTCAAATTTAAGAGCTTCTTTGGAGACAAGTTAAAGCAGTTTATATCATTTCAATACTTTTTACAGTTATTAAAATGCTGTTACATCAAGGATTCTTAGCCTAAGTTACTCTTATCTATTATTCCCACTCAACTGTTGCAGGTGGTTTACTTGTAATGTCGTAGACGATACGGTTAACATGATCCACTTCGTTTACGATACGTACTGAGATTTTTTGAAGGACTTCCCAAGAAATTTTGGCAAAGTCAGCTGTCATACCATCGATAGAGGTGATAGCACGGATTGCAATCGTGTAGTCATACGTACGACCGTCACCCATAACACCGACTGAACGAACGCCTGTATTAACTGTGAAGTATTGCCAGATATCGCGGTCAAGACCAGCTTTGGCAATTTCTTCACGAAGGATAGCATCTGACTCACGAACAGTTTCCAATTTTTCCTCAGTGATTTCACCCATGACACGGATAGCAAGACCTGGTCCTGGGAATGGTTGGCGCCATACAATGTGGTCTGGCATACCAAGCTCTGTCCCAAGGGCACGAACTTCGTCCTTGTAAAGAGTGTTGAGAGGTTCGATCAATTCAAACTGCATATCTTCTGGAAGACCACCAACGTTGTGGTGTGACTTGATCGTCTGAGCTGTATCTGTACCAGACTCGATAACGTCTGTGTAAAGAGTTCCTTGAGCAAGGAATTTCACATCTTTGAGCTTGCTTGCTTCGTCATCAAAGACATAGACAAACTCGTTACCGATGATTTTACGTTTTTGTTCAGGGTCAGAAACGCCAGCAAGTTTGTCAAGGAAACGCTTAGCTGCGTCTGCTTTGACGATATTCAAACCAAACTTACCACCAAGCATGTCCATAACTTGATCCGCTTCTCCTTTACGAAGAAGACCGTGATCCACGAAGATACAGATTAATTGATCGCCAATTGCTTTTTGGAGAAGAACCCCAACGACAGATGAGTCAACTCCACCTGATAGACCAAGAAGGACACGTTTATCACCGACTGTTTCACGGATTTTTTGAATCTGCATGTCGATGAAGTTATCCATTGTCCAGTCGCCTTTAGCCTTACAGATGTTAAGGGCAAAGTTACGAAGAATGTCATTTCCGTATACAGAATGACGAACTTCTGGGTGGAATTGGATACCGTAAATGTGTTTATCTGGGTTTTCAATGGCTGCATATGGGCAGTCAGCTGAAGTTCCAGTACGAACAAAATCAGCAGGAATCTCAGTAACCGCATCACCATGGCTCATCAAAACAGTCTGCTCGTCTGGTGTTGATTCAAAAAGCGCTGATGGTGTGTGAGTAAGAGTTGATTGACCGTATTCACGATTCCCAGCGTCACCTGCAGGAACAACTTTTCCTCCAAGTTTATGGGTCAATAACTGCATACCATAACAAATTCCCAAAATAGGAATTCCGAGTTCGAAGATTTCTGGGTCAATATCAAATGAACCATCTTCGTATACAGAGTTTGGACCACCTGAAAGGATGATGCCTACAGGATTGATTTCACGAACTTCAGCAGCTGAAATTTTATGGCTTTTTAGTTCTGAAAAAACACCAATCTCACGGATACGGCGTGAAATCAGCTGGTTGTACTGGCTACCATAGTCCAATACGATGATTTTTTCTACATCTTGCAAATCAGTTGATATGTTGCTCATCTTTTTCCTTTCTCAAAAGAAATATCTTTTTCCAATATTCTATCACAAATAAGGCCGAATTACCAACTAATACTCAATGAAAATCAAAGAGCAAACTAGGAAGCTAGCCGCAGGCTGTACTTGAGTACGGTAAGGCGACGCTGACGTGGTTTGAAGAGATTTTCGAAGAGTATAAACAAGGCGAAGTTTGACTTTTTCTAGTTTATTGGGGTACAATAGAGAAAAGATAGAAATGAAGTGAAAAATATGCTACCTGCTTATATGAAAATCCATGATCAGATTAAAAAGGATATTGACGAACATCGTTGGGCCATTGGTGAGAGACTTCCCAGTGAACGAGATTTAGCAGAGCAGTTTGCAGTCAGTCGCATGACCCTTCGCCAAGCTGTATCTCTATTAGTCGAAGAAGGCGTTTTAGAGCGTCGTGTAGGAAGCGGCACCTTTGTTTCCAGTACTCGAGTACAAGAAAAGATGCGAGGGACAACCAGTTTTACTGAAATTGTTAAGTCCCAAGGTAAAGTACCCTCTAGCCAGCTCATTTCCTACAGAAAAACCATTCCCAATGAGCAGGAAGTTGCCAAGTTAGGCATTTCTCCAACGGAAAATATTATCCGAATGGAACGGGTCCGCTATGCCGACCAAGTCCCTCTGGTTTATGAAGTTGCTTCTATTCCTGAGAAATTCATTAAGGACTTTAAAAAAGAAGAAATCACTAGTCATTTCTTCCAGACTCTACAAAAACACGGCTACCGTATCGGTAAATCACATCAGACCATCTATGCTCGCCTTGCTAAAGAAAAAATTGCCCACTATTTGGAAGTTGAAAAAGGACATGCTATTCTTGGTTTAACTCAGGTTTCTTACCTAGAAGATGGTACTGCTTTTGAATACGTAAAAAGTCAATATGTAGGCGAACGTTTTGAATTTTATCTTGAAAACAATTAATACTCTTCGAAAATCTCTTCAAACCGCGTCAACGTCGCCTTGGATTATATATGTGACTGACTTTGTCAGTCTTATCTACAACCTCAAAGCAGTGCTTTGAGCAGCCTGCGGCTAGTTTCCTAGTTTGCTCTTTGATTTTCATTGAGTATAAAATACTACATAAAACCTCTCTGTCACATACAAAGAGGCTTTTTTATTTTTCTAAGAGCAAATCTTTCAACGAAATCAAAGTTACTGCAATTAAAATCATTGCCATGCCAAGAAAATCAATGGGATAAAATTGTTCATTCATAATTAGGAAGGCAAAGAAAACCGCCGAGATTGGCTCAATTGAAGCCAACAAGCTTGACTTGACCGGTCCTATCAGACTGGCTCCTTTAAGGAAAGCTGTATAGGCAAAGACAGTTCCGATAAGAATAATGCCCGCAAAAGCAAGGAGAAAATCAAGACTTGTTGGGATAGTAGTCTGTAGAACCCCTGTAAAAGGAAGGGCGACCAAACCTGCTATAACCATTCCCACACCAATGACCAAACTGCTCCCCCACTTCTTAATCAAGGCTATGGGCAAAATGATATACAGGGCGTAAGTCAGAGCAGAAAAGAGACCCCAGAACAGACCTGCAGGTGTCATAGATAACTGGTCCAACTGCCCATGTGTTGCGATCAGGAAGGTCCCTCCGATAGCTAATATGATAGAAACAATCTCTCCCAGTGTCGGCGCCACCTTATCCTTGATACAGCTATAAATCAAAATCCCAACAGGACAAACATACTGAAGCACCGTCGCGGTTCCTGCATTGGTTTCCTGAATAGCAGTTAGATAGGCAAATTGATTGAGGAATAGACCAATTAGAGCAAAAATAAGAAGAGACAGCAAACTCTTCTTATCCGTTAAAAAGGCCAGCATTCTATCCTTTGCAGTAGCATAAGCCAAGAGCATAAGAATCCCACCAGCGATTAAAAGTCGTAAGTTAGTCAAGACCAGAGCCGAAATTCCGTGTGCCATCAGGTATTGGCCACTCGTTCCTGACAAGCCCCAAGCAATCCCAGCCACAACTGTTAATAGAGTCCCTTTTAAACTATTTGACATGTCTCTCCTTACTCTTCTTTGCGAATCAAGTCCATCACTTGATTACGGTCTACAATCCATTGAGCCCTCTCATCCTTTTCATAGGTACGATTCGATAGGAAAATAGCCGCTTCTTGCTTCTGACGATTCCACATGATAAAGGTACCTGTATAGCCCGTATGGTCTAGCCAATCTCCTTCCAAATTCCATGCTAAAGAACGTTCCTTGTCATCCAAAGGAGAAAAATTTTGACTCAAATCTCTTGCAAAATCATCCTTTAAATAGTGCTGCAAAAAGATTTGTAAATCCTTTACAGTCGAAAACAAGCCAGCACTCCCAGCATGTCTACCAAGGAGACGAGCCTTGGGATCATGTACTAGACCTGCCTCTACACCTCTGACTGTTGGAACAGCAAGCTCAACAGGCCCAAACTGGGTTTCATTCATTCCCCAAGGTTTCCAGACTTGATCCTGTAAAATCACATCCAAGTCTTGATCGAAGATTCTTTCCAAAATAAAGCCCAACAGCAAAAAATGGACATCCGAATAAAGAAAGGCTGGCTGACTTCGTCTGTTGAGATGAAACATAGCTTCCTTTAATTCAGAAGCTGTTAAAAGATCACGATTGGGAATAAAAGGATCAAGATCTGTAGCGTGGGTTAAGAGCTGGCGAATAGTGATATCTGGATAATCACTTTCAGGTAAAAAATCGGTTACTGGTCTGTCAATATCTAATTGACCGTTTTCCCACAAGAAGGTAAAAATGGTGCCAACCCCAACAACCTTGCTGACACTAGCTAGGTCATAAACAAGACCTGCCTCAGTACCCAATCCATGTTCTGGGTCACTCTGGCCGACATAGAACTCCGTCCATTGATTGTCCTTAAAATACGCAAAAGAGGCTCCAGGATAAATCCCTGCCTCGATTTGTTCTTCTATTTTTTTAATAATCTTGGTCCACTTCATACTTCTTCAAACCACAATTCAACATTATTTCTATCTTTACCAAGGAAGAATTTTTCAGACTTAGGAATAAAATATTCAGTAGACTCAAACTTCTGGCGCAGACTTGCTATATCTAGTTCATTGACCAAGAACTTAAGCATAGACAAGTCCCAAGTAACTGTATTATCCACAGTCAGATCCTGCCCCTGAGTTGGGATAAAACCAAGTGATTCTCCAACTTCAGATGGCTCCAAGAAACTATCGACATCAGTTGGGAGATGTAATTCCATAGAAATCTCAAATTTACTTAAAGAAATTGATTCCAACTCTGTTTGAAATTCAGGCTTTTCTCCTACTTCTACTAGGCTTGCTCTGTCATCTTCTGCATGAATCAAAATCAAATCATCTTCTGGCGAGTAAATTTCAAAAGCGTAGCCATTTTGACCTTTATATAATCGATGAATCGAATCTGTTTTAGATAATAGTCCTTCGATTTCCAAGGGATTTTCCACCTTGACAATCAATCTAGCCAGTTTTTTTCTTCCCTCTACCTTACGAGTACGCATGCTGGGAGCTTCTTCTAAAACTAGCCTTTCAAGACCTGTTTGGTCCCCTAGTGATAGAAAGGCTGACTCCTCTAACAAGGCCTTCATGCCAAGGGCCTCAATATAAAATGTTTCATTTAATTTTCTATTATTAACTTTTAAAGTAGGAATAATCCGTACAATTTGATTTACATTCATAAATTCCTCCAACTCTTTTATTTTAAAGGATTTTAGAATTTTTTACAAGATATTATGCTCAAATTTACCGATTTTTCGTAAAATTGCATCTAAAAAACCGAGGATTCCCTCGGTTTCAATTTCTTATAGGTAAAGGAATTTGAAGATAGCTACTGCCGCAATTGCTGCTGCGATAGGTGCTACTACTGGTACCCAAGAATACCACCATTTTGAATCCCCTTTATGCTCACCAAGAATTGATTTTGGAAGGAAAGCATGAAGGAGACGTGGTCCCAAGTCACGGGCTGGGTTCAAGGCAGGTCCTGTAGGTCCACCAAGTGATGTTACCAAGGCCATAACGAGGAAACCAAGTGCCAAGTGAGCAATTCCAAGACCAGATGTCATAAATGGTGCTACTTGCTCTTTAGCTTGATCAAGTGCTGCTGTTACTTGCTCTTGAGGAATTGTTTGACCTTGAGTAGTTGCTTGAGCAACTTGTGCATTAATGGCCGCTTGTGCTTTTGATACTAATTCAGCACCAAAGAAGTTTTTAGTCAATCCAAGAGCTGCGAAGAAAAGAACAAATGAACCAACAAACTCGTTTACAAAACCATTAACAGTTGCTGCAAAACGTGATTCTTTTGTACCATTATCCAAACTTGAAATTGTTGAGAAAGTACCCAAGATATTGTTTGGATTTTCAGTTTTCAAGTAGTATGGGCGGTGTGTTGCCACAACCAAAGCTTGACCAAAGATAGCACCCAAAACTTGTGCGATGATATAAGGCGCAACTTGTGCCCAAGGGAAGAGACCGCTGATAGCAAGTCCAAGAGTGAAGGCTGGGTTGATGTGGTTTCCAGATACGTTACCAAACATCAAGGCTGGGATCATAACCCCCATACCGTAACCAACAGCGATAACGATCCAGCCACTTTGGTGACCTTTCGTACCTTTAAGTTCAACGTTGGCAACTGCACCATTTCCAAGAATGATCAAAATAGCAGTTCCCAAAAATTCAGTGGCATATTTAATTGCCCATGTGAAATCCATTTGATAGATTCTCCTTAAAATTTTTTAGACAATCCTTATTCTATCAATTTTTATTTCTTTTAGCAACAGGTTTTCAAAAAGAATATAGGAGAAAGCGGTTTTATTTCTTATAATACTCTTTGAAAATCTCTTCAAACCACGTCAGCGTCGCCTTACCGTACTCAAGTACAGCTTGCGGCTAGCTTCCTAGTTTGCTTTTTGATTTTCATTGAGTATAAAAAACAAAAGGATTAAGAAAGTTATTCTCCTTAATCCGATAGTCTCTTAAGCCTGACGCTGACCAAAGTCCTTAATCATCTGATCCATTTCTTGTCGACTAGGTGTTGTCAGCATATAAAGGTAATCTCCTTGAAGTTCTGCAAAGGCAGCTGGCATGATTTTTTTAACCTTGAACTGCTGGCTATATTTAGCAAGCAACTCCTCTTCTGAATAAACATAATGAGCATTTGCACGTCGAGAAGTAGCCAAACAATACTGAGCTTCAAACTCTGACACTGGGAACTCTTCTCCTGCGACAATCGCCGCATAGCCTCGGTAGAGGTCCAAGGAATGAGCAAAGTTATAAACATCAATGGTAAAACCACCTGCAGGACGGTTATTGTACTCAATGGCAATGTAGTCGTCCCCTTCACGGAAGAACTCAATATGGAAGAACCGTTCTTTCATACCAAATTCTTTGACAATTGCCTCACCATATTTACGTAATTTAGGATCCATATCCTTGAGAACGTAATAAGAATTGTCCATCTTGTAAAGCATAAGATCAAGCGGTGTATAGGCGTAGTCAAAGGTTGTTGAAAAGACGATGTTGCCATCCTTGTCTACTAGACCGTCAAAGGTACAAATTTCGCTGGAAGTGACAAATTTTTCAAAGAAATAAACAGTCGAATGATCCCATTCTTGCTTGAAGTGATTGATATCGTCTTCTGTCTCAAGCTTAAAGGTTGCGGCTGCCCCCACTCCATTATCAGGTTTGGCAATCATTGGAAGGCCGATTTCGTTCACTGCTTGATCCACATCTGCTTCCGTTTTGATAACGGCTCCAGGTACCACAGGGACACCTGCTTTTTTGAAAAGTTTCTTCATTTCAGACTTATATTTCGTCTTTTTGAGATCCTCTGGTTTGGCACCAAAAACATTGAATTGCTCACGAAGACTTGCATCCAACTCAAGCCAATATTCATTGTGGGATTCGATGCGATCAATTGGGCCATGTTTATAAAAGAGAAAAGCAACTGCACGTTTGACTTCATCTATGTTCTCAAGATTGTCAACACGGAAATATTCGGTTAGGCTATTGCGTAAAGGCTCATCCAATTGCTCGTATGGTTCCTGACCAATTCCCAAGACGGTGATGCCTTTATTGGCTAGTTCGATGGTAAACTGTTGAAAATTTTGTGGATAGTAGGGAGAAATAACAAGGTAATTCATAGGTAACTCCTTTTATAAATAGAGATTTCCAAGGAAATAAGGCATTTGTTTGCGCCACCATTCCCAGTCATGGGCGACATCGTGTCCCCACTCAGCAAACCAAGCTGGAATTTGTTTCTGGTCAAAGGCTTCTTTGAGCTTGTAGAAGGATGGCAAGCCATCTTGTTCCCAAGCACCAAGCCCCGTACAAAGCACAATCTCTGCCTGACGGTAGCGGTCAATAAACCAGCCATCATTCTGATTCCAGATATAGTCTACTGGTGAGTTTTGGTAAATAGCATCGTCGTTGTAGTAATCACCGACAAAGAAACGTGCGTCGTAAACACCACTGAGAGCAATCACTTTGGTAAAGACATCTGGATGCTGGAGGAAGAAATTGAGTGCATGGTAGGCGCCCATTGAGCAACCTGTCGTCATCATGCCGTCAAACCAACCTGTCTTATGCTTGATGAAAGGAATGGCTTCCTCAATCACGTAGCGTTCGTAGGCACGGTGCATCTCTGCTTGGTCATGACCATTTTTCCAAGTGGCTAACCAGCTCTCACTATCTACACTGGATAGGGTAAAGAACTGGACACGGCCTTCTTCGATAAAGGAAGCACAGGCATCAATCATGCCAAAATCATAGTATTCATTGTGACTGCCACCTGATGAAGCAAAGACCACAACTGGAATCCCAGCATGACCATAACGGTTAAGGTACATTTCACGGTTAAGATTGCCACTCCAATGGCTAAGATGTTCAATATGCATATTTTCTCCTTTCTTACTTTACCAGTTTTCTGCAAAAAATCTCAGACAGTCTGGTAAATTTTCCGACCAAGGGATTTCACTATGGATAGCACCAGACTGAACTTTCAAGACAAGATTGTCCAAATGAACTCCCCCTGCTATCAAATCATGGTAATAGCGAAGCGATGAATCGATATAGGCTTGTTTGATATTGCCAGCCATCAAGGTCTTGTCTGTATCATCTGCTTCTTCTGTTCCTACATAGATAAAGATCCGCTGGTCAGGCGATAAATTTTGTCGCTCGATATAGCGGTTAAAGGCTTCTTGGTGCAGCCAGTTGGCAGATGAAAAGACACCCAAGCAACCAATTTGGTCTTGGTATTCCAAACCGATAAACTGGGTAATATTACCTCCTAGTGAGGAACCAATCATAGCCGTATGCTGGCGATCAGCTTTGGTACGATAAGTTTCATCGATAAAAGGCTTGACCACCTCCATGACAAACTCGGCATACTCTACGCCCTTACCGCCAAATTGCTGTCCTGGGATAGGAGATTCTTGGAACTTCCAAGCCGCATACTCATTCATCCGCCCCATACCATCATTATCAATAGCAACGACAATCATACGACTGATATCAGGATTGCGCTTAATAGCTGGAATAATCTTCCACGAGTGACCAATGAAGGACTCCTTGCTATAAAAAACATTTTGCCCATCATGAAAGTAAACAACAGGATAGGAACGATTCGTGTCTTTCTCATAATCTTTAGGAAGAAGAACACGTACACGGCGCTCCTTGCCTGTATAAGGAACTTTAAGTTTGTGTTCTTTCATTTTTAGATAAAAGTAGGATTGATTCATTGTCAGAAAACTCTCTATATTCAAAATTTTATCTCATTATATCATATTTATAGAAAAAAAGTTAGTTTTGCTTCCATTTTTGGATTAAAAACTAACTTTTTCATTTATTTTTCTAAATTCTTTTGGATTTTCTGATTAGAGGAGATTGTCAATCAAGTCATCGACTTCATCTTTTTCAATTTGAGGTGTAATCTCAGTAATCATAATCCCTGCTACTGCTCGCTCAACTAAGCCCTTAACATCCATCCGTTTTTCATACTGCTCTGCATTCTTAATCTTAGGATTGGTCTTAGGACGGTCAGGTGCAAAAATGGTACAGCAGTCTTCAAAAGGCTGGATAGAAATGTCAAAGGTATCGATTGTCTGGGCAATATCAATGATTTCCAATTTGTCCATAGTAACCACAGGACGAATGACTGGAGTGCTGGTCACAGCGTTGATAGTCTGCATACTTTCCAAGGTCTGGCTAGCTACTTGACCAAGACTTTCCCCATTGATAATAACTAAACCATTTCTCACCTCACGAATACGGTCGGTAATCCGCATCATAAATCGACGAGTCAAGGTCATGAGGTAGGCTTCTGGCGCTTTAGCCTTGATTTCCTCTTGAATCTCTGTGAAAGGTACTTCGATAAACTGGATATTTCCCCCAAACTTGGTTAATTTACGAGTTAAATCTTGGGCTTTCTTGAGAGCACCTGGACTAGTGTAAGGTGGGCTGGCAAAGTGAACAGCCTCAATATCTACACCACGTTTAAGAGCTAGATAACCTGCCACAGGTGAATCAATTCCTCCTGATAACATGAGCATGCCTTTACCAGAACTTCCCACAGGTAATCCTCCTGCTCCACGAAAAGTTTCATAAGAAATATAGGCTGCTTCCTCACGAATCTCAACCTGAAGATTAATATCTGGATTTTTCATCTGAGCTTTCACGTTTGGAATAGCCTTGAAAACAGCACTACCAAGAGTTTGATTGAGTTCACGACTATCAAGTTCAAAGGTGTGGTCGCTACGCTTACCAGTGATTTTAAAGGTCATCCCTTCCTTGTAAGTTTCTTTCATAATCTCTTGGACAGCAGACTTCAAAACTTCTACAGATTTTTCAACCTTATATACTGGAGAGAAATTCTGAATACCAAAGACTTGCTTAAGTGATTCTGCAACCGCTGTGTAATCCGCCCCATTGAGGTAAGCGTGGGCACGGTCGCGATCTGCGGTTACCTTAACTTGGGGATAGATAGACAAAACGTCTGAAATATTATTACGAAGTTTATTGATGAAACGCATACGATTTTTGTGTTTGGTTGATAATTCTCCATAGCGAATCATAATTTCTGAATACTGCATAAATGCTCCTATCTTACTTTTCTAGTTTGATTGTAAATTAATTTTAGCTTGGTCAAAAACTGCTCGAGCTGACTCATATCATTTTCAAGGTCTAGGCTTAAACGCACAGCTGACTGGGCCTTATCCTTGTCCACTCCCATGGCAATCAAGGTACCTGCAGGTTTACCAGCCTTGGATGAACAAGCAGAGGTCGTAGAAATAAAAATATCATAGTCTTCAAAGGCGTGAACAACGACTTCACCACGAACACCCTTAATTCCAAAAGTCAGGATATGAGGGGCGAAGCCTTCCTCATCTGAAAAGACAAAAATATCTGGATAGTCTAGAAGGGCTTGACGAATCACTGCCTTCATCTGTCCAGTCTTACTAGTAAAGAAATCTAGCTTTTCCATAGACAAACGGAGGGCCTTGGCTGTCGCTGCAATCCCTGCCACATTTTCAGTTGTCGAACGATAATCACGCTCCTGCCCACCACCTGTTAAAAGCGGCGTAATCTTCTTGCCAGATTTGATATAGACAAAGCCAACACCACGGACACCATGAAACTTATGACTAGAGAAGGTCGCAAAATCCACTCTATCAGTTAGATACTTTTCAGTTGGAATCTTAGCAAGTGCCTGAACCGCATCAACATGGAAGGAAATAGTTGGCTTGTCTGCCAACAGTTCTGAAATAGCCTCAATAGGCTGAACAGAGCCGATTTCATTGTTCACAGCCATGACAGAAACGAGGGTCGTATCAGGTCTTATCAAACCTGCTAGAGCCTCTACATCCACAAACCCTTTCTCATCAACTGGAGCAAAATCTACTTCAAAACCTTGACTTTTCAACCAGAGGGCTGACTCTTTGACTGCTGGATGTTCAATGGCTGATACGATGATGTGCTTACCAAACTGAGCTTTTTCAAAGGCTACTCCCTTGATGACCCAGTTATCCCCTTCTGTTCCACCAGAAGTAAAGAAGATTTCATCACTTTTCTTACCGATTAAATCTGCAATCTGTTGACGGGAAGCATCTAAGATTCGTGTTGCCTGGTCTCCCAAACGATGAAGACTAGATGGATTTCCTAAAATTTTTGAAGCCACCTGCATATAGGTTTCAAGTGCTTCTGGATAGGGCTTGGTCGTCGCCGAATTATCAAAGTAAATCATGTTTTCTCACGCTTTCTAAAATCACTCCCTCTATTGTATCATGAAACAGAGCTTGCGACAAGAAAGGGCAATTCCTCTTTTTTTAAGATTTTTTTAAAGAAATGCGGTATAATAAATTTTAATTAAAGGAGAGAATGTATGTCTAATTATCGCAGAACTTCAAAACCAAAAACAGAACACATCAAAAAAGGCTTCACGATCTTTCAAAAAACCGTTGCTACAATCGCTAGTATACTTGGCTTAATTACCGCAAGTATCACAATCATGAACGCCTTGGATAATAACAAAAATACTAAAAAAGAACCTACGACAAGCCAGACGACAACCATTGTCAAAGAAATCCAAAAGGAAGCCCCTAAGGAAAACACCAGTCCCAATAAGGAAAATAATACTAGTCAAGAAAAAACACAGCAAGAAGAAACACCAAAATCCAGCGTCAAGGAAGAGAAAAAAGAAGAGCAGAAAACAGCAACTCAGGATTCTTCTACCACTGCTCCTACTCCAAGTAAACCTGCCGCTAAAAATGAAAAACAGTCCAATACCCCAACCTCAGAAAACAAAAGTAATCAATAGCCAGTAAAATAGCTTCCCTCCAAACTTGGAAAGAAGCTATTTTTTTATTGTTGTAATACTTTTCGAGGTTTGGTACCTTCAGCTGGACCGATGACACCTGCCATTTCAAGTTCTTCCATGAGACGGGTCGCACGGTTAAATCCAACTGACAAACGACGCTGAATCATGGACGCACTGGCTTTCTGGGTCTCAATGACCAAAGCTTTGGCTTCTTCAAAAAGCGGATCTCCACCAGCATCTCCATCTGAAAATTCTCCTTCATTTTCAGAAACCTCTCCTGGATCAAAACTCTCATCGTAGTCTGCATCCGCCTGAGCCTTGATGAAGTTTACGATGCGTTCGACATCATCATCCGATATAAAGGAGCCCTGTAGACGAACTGGATGATTTTCATCAATCGGTTTAAAGAGCATGTCCCCTCGGCCAAGCAGTTTTTCTGCTCCATTTTCATCCAAAATCGTACGGGAGTCTGTACCAGATGAAACCGCAAACGCCACACGAGATGGGACATTGGCCTTGATCAGACCAGAGATGACATCAACGGATGGACGTTGGGTTGCAAGAATCATGTGGATACCTGCAGCCCGCGCCTTCTGTCCAAGTCGGATAATGGCATCTTCTACTTCCTTGCTGGCCACCATCATGAGGTCAGCCAACTCATCCACAATCACAACAATGAGTGGCAGTGGAATCTGCTTATATTCAGACTGGGCATTAAACTCTTCTACCTTGGCATTAAAGCCTGCAATATTCCGAACCCCCACCTTGGCAAAGAGTTCATAACGGTTTTCCATTTCATCCACAACCTTTTGCAGGGCCTTGCTGGCTTTGCGTGGATTGGTCACAACTGGAATCAAGAGATGGGGAATATCATTGTAAACAGACAACTCAACCATCTTAGGGTCCACCATCATAAACTTGACCTGGTCGGGTCTTGCTTTCATCAGAATGCTGGCAATGATACCGTTAACTGCGACTGACTTCCCAGAACCTGTTGAACCCGCGACGAGCAAGTGGGGCATTTTAGAAAGGTCAAAAGCTCTTGCGGTGCCATTAACCGCCTTTCCTAGAGGAATTTCCAAGAGATTTTCAGGCTTGGTTTGAGATTGTTCCCATAGTTCTCGGAAGGAGACAGTGGCAATCTCGGAGTTAGGCACTTCGATTCCGACTAGGGATTTCCCAGGAATTGGTGCTTCAATCCGAACATCCTTAGCGGCCAGTGCCAGTGCTAAGTCATCTGCTAAATTAGAAATGCGGTTAACCCGTACTCCTACTGCTGGTTTGACTTCATACTTGGTCACTGATGGCCCAATTTCGGCCCGTTCAACCGTTACCTTGATACCGAAGCTAGCAAAGGTTTCTTCTAGGATTTTGATATTCTCTCGGACAATTTTCTTCTCTTTAGACTGGTCTTTGGGTTTATCTGGGGCAAAAAGTTGTAAACTTGGAAGTTTGTATTCAAGAGCCTCCTTGGCTGAAAAATCAACCTGAACATCTTCATCATCGGATCCATCTTCTTTGTCAAGGAATTCAGGCTCTGGTTGAGGCAGGATGATTTCTGGTTCCACCCACTCTTCTTCAGGCATAGGTGGAAGATCCTGAGCAGCTTCCTCTGTCAAAATTTCACCTGTTTCCATATCAACAGGAGGCAAATCGAGTAAGGCTTTCTCAGCCGCTTCTTTTTCTAATCTAGCCTCTTCCTCTGCCTTTTGACGAGCTTTTTCTTCTTGTTTGACAAAGCGTTCCTCTTTTCGACGCTCATGCCCTTCTCTCCATTTAGCAAAGCCTCTACTGAAAAATTCAGCAATATCGTAAACAGACCAAGTGCTTACTAGGAGAGCGCCTGCTAAAATCAAGATAGAACCAATAAAGTAAGTACCGATATTTGAAAAGAGAAAGGCAGTTGGCATATAGAGGCCAACACCAATCAAGCCTCCACCAGCAAAACTGGTCGTTCGAAAACCAGTCAAATCAGTCACAACCTGAGCCATGGTTCCTTTTAGAACTGACTTGTCCAAGCCATATTTCCAAACCAAGTAGGCCTCAAAGATCAGGAGCAAGCCTGCAAATATAGTGAAAAAGCCAGATAGGAGTCCTTCCTGTTTTCGTATCCACTTGAAAAAGAAGAGATAGACCAAAAGGCCAAATATTGCCAGATAAGCTAGGCTTCCCACCAGCAAGCGAATTAAATTGTAAAGGGTGATACCTGCAGCCCCTAATTTAAAAGCTGCGAAAATCAATAAAATCGCGATTCCTAACGAAATCAACATTCGTTGAATCGCTTCTTTTCTTTCGAGTTCTGCTTTAGACGGTCTCCGTCTTGTTTTACTTGTATTCTTGTTTGCCATTCTTCTATTATACCACATTTGACAGACTTTTCGGAAAGAGAAAAAGACTGGATAAGTGGCCAGTCCTTAGTGCAATTTTTTTATCATGATTATATTTAATATAATTGCTATTATATTTTTATTTTAATAAACAAAGTCTCTATGTTTAGACTTTTAAGATTCTACTTTGAAATTTGTATTTTTTATTTCTTGTTTTCTATCTATTTCCCTATCCGCAACTTCCCAAACACAATCGAAATGTTTTTCCATCATAGAAATGAAATCTATTTCATCATTATTAGTTTTAAAAAAGTCATCTTTTTTAGTAGTTTTACGTTCACCTATCAACACAAAATTGGTCTCCCAATTATATGGAGGCAGAGTAACTCTTAAAAAAGCCTTTGTCGTCTTCATATTTTTCTTTTTTTTATAAACCAACATAAATGGCAAGCGATATTGTGTTGAATAATAGCGAATTTCCATTTGTCCATTTTCTATATATTTACTATATTTTTCAGTCACATCTTCAATTTCGGTACTAATATTTGTACCAGGCTTACGCAACTCTTCTTTATTCTCAAGTTTCTCTAAATCTGACAAAAAAGAGGTATAGGTCTGAGAACACAAAAAACGAATTTTCATTCCATTATTCATAGCATTTTCTAAGACCGCTTTATTTTCCGTAAAGAAACCAATTCCCAATATAAAAAACAAATCCAATCTTTTAGTATTTTTACATAACTTTTTAATCTCTCTAGTCGAATGCTTTTTCATTGACACCACACCTTTAAAACCATACGATTTCATTTCTTTTGCAATGCGTAAGTCTCTCATAATTTTTTTCGTTATTAAGTAACCAAAACCACCGATTATTCCAGAAGCCAATAGAGCTGATAAAACTGACTCTACTATCTTCTTCCAATCTAAATTCATAATAAATTCAATTATATTCATTTAAAATACTCTCATTATGTTTTTTCATTTCTATGAGTTTTATTTTAGGATATCATTCAAAAACTTGTTTGTCAAATTCTTTAAAAAAGACTGCACCAAACGGTCCAATCTTTTCATTTTCTATCTAATTTTTATGCTTGAGGTTTGCGGAGGTAACCATAGACCACACCACTTACGATTGCTCCTACCAAGACAGAGACAAGGTAAAGAAGAGCATTTGAAGTAAGGGCGATAACGAAGATTCCTCCGTGTGGAGCCATGAGTTTGATTCCAGTAAGACCAACGAGTCCGCCTGCTACTGCTGAACCAAGAATGAAGCTTGGAATCGCACGAGCTGGGTCTGCTGCACCAAATGGAATCGCTCCCTCAGTGATAAATGACAAGCCCATGATGATGTTTGTCAAACCAGAGTTACGTTCTTCCTTAGTAAATTTATCTTTAAAAAGAAGAGTTGCGACAAAGATTGCAAGTGGTGGCACCATTCCTCCAGCCATAACTGCTGCCATAGCCACAGAACCACCTGAAGAAACAGTCGCTGCAAGCGTACCTGTACCAAAGACATAAGCCGCTTTATTAACTGGTCCACCCATGTCAACAGCCATCATTCCACCAAGGACGATACCGAGAAGGACAGCTGAACCGCCTCCAAGACCACCTAGGAAGTCATTCATAGCAGTGTTGATTGCCGCCATTGGGATGTTCACAGCTAGCATAACAAATCCAGTTAAGATTGTTCCAAGAAGTGGCAAGAGAAGAATTGATTTAGCACCTTCAAGTGAACGAGGAACTTTAACGTATTTCTTGATAGCAAGAACTAAAGCACCTGCGATAAATCCACCAACAAGGGCACCTAGGAAACCAGATGAGACACCTGCAAGAGTCGAAGTTGCTTCACCACCAGCTGCATAAGGGATTTTACCAAAGGCAAAACCTTCTTTGGCAATAGCACCAGCCACGAAACCTGCTACCAAACCTGGTTTTTCAGCGATAGAGTAGGCAACATAACCTGCAAAGACTGGAAGCATCAAACCAAAGGCAGCTCCACCAATTTTCATAAACATAGAAGCTAGCTCATGGTAGGAACCAAGACTGCCAAGGTTTTCATTCGGAACACCCAAAGCACCGTCAATCAAGAAGGCAAGGGCAATCATGATACCACCACCGATAACGAATGGTAACATTTGAGATACACCACTCATCAAGTGTTTGTAGAAGGCACCACCAAGACTTTGTTTTTCGTTAGAGGCTGTTGTAGCTTTTGCACCATTAGCGGCACGGTAGACTTCAGCATCTCCTGAAAGAGCTAAGTTGATCAATTCTTCCGTCTTACGGATACCGTCAGCAACTGGACGATTGATCAATGGTTTGCCATCAAAACGATCCATTTCAACTGCCTTGTCTGCTGCGATGATAACAGCTTTAGCCTTACGAATGTCTTCCGCAGTTAGTTGGTTTCCAACACCACTAGCACCGTTGGTTTCGACCTTAATTCCAACACCCATTTCAGCAGCCACTTTTTGAAGAGCTTCTTGGGCCATGTAAGTGTGGGCAATACCTGTCGTACAAGCTGTAACAGCCACGATAAAGTCACCAGTTGCATTAGCAGGTACTTGAACAGGCTCTTCAGTTTTTTCTGAAGCTTGGTCAAAAAGTTCAATGACTTGGTCAGCTGATGTTGCTTGACGAAGTTTGTCAGCAAAACCGTCTTTCATCAAGTATTGAGACAATTCTGCCAAGGCTGCCAAGTGAGTATCATTGGCACCTTCTGGAGCCGCAATCATAAAGAAGAGGTCTGTTGCTTGTCCATCCAAGCTCTCATAGTTAACACCCTTGTTTGACTTAGCAAAGAGAACAGTCGCTTCTTTGACAGCAGCGTTTTTGCTGTGAGGCATTGCGATTCCGTCACCCAAACCTGTAGAAGTCAGAGCTTCACGCGCCAAAATACCTTCTTTAAATGTTTCAAAATCCGTCACATAACCGTGATCTACCAAGCTTTTAATCATCTCTTCGATGACAGCTGTTTTTTCAGTTGCCTGCAAATCCAGCAACATGACATCTTTTCTCAATAGGTCTTGAATTTTCATCGTTTTTCTACCTCAACTTTTTCATATGTTTCTTTAATAAATTCTGCTGTTGCCAAGTCATCCGAGAATGTCGTTGCTGTTCCACAAGCTACTCCCCATTTGAAGGCTTCTACTGCGTCTTTTGATTTGACAAATTCACCTGTAAATCCAGCGACCATAGAATCACCAGCCCCAACTGAATTTTTGACTGTTCCCTTGATTGGTTTAGCGAAGTAAGCTCCCTCATATGTGACAAGAAGGGCACCGTCACCAGCCATAGAGATAATGACGTTTTGAGCACCTTTAGCTAGTAGCTCACGAGCATATTTCTCAATTTGGTCCAAACTTTCAAGTTCCACTCCAAAGATAGCTCCAAGCTCGTGATTGTTTGGTTTAACCAAAAGTGGCTGATAATCCAAACTATCAATCAAAGTCTGTCCTTCAAAGTCACAAACCACTTGCGCACCAGTCTGGCGCGTCAAGGCAATCAAATCCTTATAGATGACATTTCCTAGATTTTTAGCACTTGAACCTGCAAAGACAACTGTATCTTCTGCTGTTAAACTTGAAAGAATAGCTTTCAATTCTTCTAGCTGAGCTGGTTCAACAGTTGGACCCGTTCCGTTGATTTCTGTTTCTTGGTCCGCTTTGATTTTAACATTGATACGAGTATCTTCTGCTACTTGGACAAAACGTGTCTCGATTTCTTCTTCTGCCAGAGTATCTGTGATAAATTCACCAGTAAAACCTCCGATAAATCCAGTCGCCGTATTTGGAATACCCAAGCGTTTCAAAACACGACTGACATTAATTCCTTTCCCACCAGCAAACTTATCATCACTGTCCATACGATTGACACTACCAACTTGTACTTGGTCCAAACGAACGATATAATCAATGGATGGATTGAGTGTGACTGTATAAATCATACTTCTATTACCTCCGTTTTTTCCTTAATAGCCTGCAAGAGCTCATGCCCTTGACTTGTGATAACAATAGCTCGTTTAAGTGGTGCTACCTTGGCAAAGCAAGTTTGTCCAATTTTTGACGAATCCACCAAGACATAGGTCTGTTTGGCATTCTCCAAAATAGCACGCTTAACAGCTCCCTCCTCCATATCAGGAGTCGTATAATAGCCATCGTCCACACCATTCATCCCGATAAAGGCACGGTCAAAGTGTAATTGGTTAATCTGGTTAAGAGCAACGCCCCCGATACTAGCATCCGTCGCTGTCTTGACGCTTCCTCCAACAATGACAGTCGGAATCTGCTTTTCAACCAACTGAGCCGCATGGTGTATAGAGTTGGTCACAACTGTAACATTCTTATTGACCAATTCATGAATCAAAAAGGCTGTCGTTGTTCCAGCATCGATAAAGATGACATCTTGTTCCTTGATGAGAGAAGCAGCCTTTTGGGCCAGCAACTTCTTCTCTTGAAGGTTTTTGACAGATTTTTCTTGAATGGTTTCTTCTTCCTGTAAGGAGTGGGGGAGTTCTGCTCCACCATGCACACGACGAAGCTTGTTTTCTGCTTCCAACTCATCCAAGTCTCTTCGAACCGTTGATTCTGACGTTTCTAGCAAACTAACTAATTTCTCTAGAGAAACTACATGATGTCGATTCAACTCCTCTAAAATCAGTTGTTTCCGCTCTGTTTTTAACACCGAATCACCTCCTGTTATCGTTTACACTATTCATTCTATCACACTTTCTTTCAAAGTCAAGCACTTTTTGTCATTTTCTTTCAAAATCTATCATTTTTCTTATTTCCAGAATTTTTATTGCAAGATAAGAGTCTTTATGGTAGACTATTTGAGTAAGTATTGGAAGATTACTCAAGAGGCTTAAGAGGCCGTGTTGGAAACGCGGTAGGCGTGTAACAGCGTGCGTGGGTTCGAATCCCATGTCTTCCGTTTATTTTAAAAAAGATACCCAAGAAATCTTGGGTATCTTTTTTCTTATATGCTTGTTTTATAACTCGGGTGAATTTCTTAGAAAATATCAAATAACAATTTCACATTGAGAATTGTTAAGATAATGGAAACGATATAGCCAAGGATGGTATTCCATTTGGCATTGGTAAATTCTCCCATCAGTGATTTCTTAGAAGTTAGATAAATCAGTGGGAAGATTGAAAATGGAAGAGCAATCGAAAGAAAGACTTGTGAATAAACCAATAACTGATCTAATGTTTTTTCCTGATGACCAAACAGAACCGCTACAATCATGACAGGCAACAAGGCAAAGAGACGAGTTGCCAAACGAATGAACCATTGAGGTAATCTCATATGCAAGAAACCTTCCATAACGATTTGTCCAGTCAAGGTACCCGTAATTGTCGAATTTTGACCACTGGCTAATAAAGCCAAGGCAAACAAGGTTGATAAGGTCGAGCTAGCTATAGCTCCTGCAATAGTAGAATCCTGCAAGGCATTATACATTTGAGAGAAGGCAGAAATCTCAGATGCATGGCCGAAAAAGAGAGCCGCCCCGAGAATTAATAGAAGGGAGTTAACCACAAAGGCCAAGGATAATTGGAGATTTGAATCCCAGGTCATAAAGCGCACGGCTTTTCGAACATCATTCTTGTCCTTGTGATTGATTTTCCGAGTTTGTGACAAGGAAGAATGCAAATAGAGGTTATGGGGCATAACCGTTGCTCCCACGATCCCTAGTGCCAAGGTTAATTGACTTTCATGCCCTGGCAAGGGACTTTCAAATAAGGTTGCATTCGGTAGATAACCCTCAACGATTCCTTGGAAGCTTGGATGTGACAAAGCTACCAGATAGGTAAAAATTGCTAGAATGGTTAAAATCAGTGTTGTCACAATAGCTTCAATCTTCTTAAAGCCAAATTTCATCAGAAGCAATAAGAGAAAAACATCCAACACGGTCAAGAGAATTGCTATCATAATCGGAATCTTAAAGAGAAGATTGAGAGCAATCGCTGAACCTAGAACTTCTGCCAGATCTGTCGCCATCAAGGCTAATTCTAAAATCACCCATAGACTATAACGAAGCCATTTAGGTGAATGATGAGCCGTTGCTTGAGCCAGGTCCATCTGGGTTACAATACCAAGCTTTCCTGCCATCTGCTGAAGTTGCATGGCAATGAGAGATGAAATCAAGATAACAAACAAGAGACTATACTTATAGGAAGCACCACCGACTACACTGGTAATCCAGTTTCCTGGATCCATATAACCAACTGCGACAAGAGCACCCGGACCTAAAAAGGCATTTAAATTTTGCCAGAAATGATTGTTATTTGGAGTATCGATAGATTGATTAATCTCAGAGAGTGACACTTTTTTATGAGAAGACATAGATACTTACCTCTTTCTAAACCTACTTTTTCATTATTTTCTATTAGAGAAAAATAAGATTGACTTTAAACTATTAAAACAATGAAAACTATATGAAAAACATTTAGTTTTTTCATTATTTTTCTTAAGGCACCTTAATATTTTTCTTAAGGCACCTTAATATTTTTCTTAAGGCACCTTAATTATAACACAAAAATGAAAACTATATGAAAAACATTTAGTTTTTTCATTATTTTTCTTAAGGCACCTTAATTATAACAGAAAATATGATAAAAACTTAAGAAAATTCAGGACTTGATTTAATATTTAGGATACAACAAAATGTTGATTTAACAACGTTTTACCAAGGAATGCAAAAGAATGCAAAGGAATAATGGAGCCGGTGGGAGTCGAACCCACGTCCAAACACCTGCCAACATATTTGTCTACAACCATAGGTTATGTATTAGTTTAACAGTCCCTCGACACATAACTCAAGCCTAGAAACTGCGAGTCTATCAATCTCTTATCAAGCCGCTAGACAAGACTTAATCGTATCTCGCTAATAATAAGACCTGTCATTGAACACGAGCAATCCAAATCGGGTCACGCCTGCTGGTTTTTAGGCAGCTAGAGCGTAAGAAGTGTTATTTTTTGCAGTTATATTTAACTGGCATTTTTACATCTGCCGATGAGTCGCAAAATATGCCTCATAATGCCTGTCGAATCCGTAACGACCCCAAAAGACAATAAGACCATTATACCTTATCTAACACAAAAATGCAAAAAGGAAAGCAATTAACTACAAAAGATAGTCTTTCAAGGCTTTTGTCAAAACCTGATAACCAGTAACACTAAGGTGCAATCCATCAGTTGTATAGTCTTTTTTGAGTTGACCTTCTTGGTCTATCAAACTATCAAAAACTGGCACAAATTCTACCTGCATATAGGCAGAAGCAAGCTCTTGATAGGCTTGATTCCATTTCTGAATTTTTTCATTCGTGCGGATATAGACTGTCTGCTTGTATTCCTCTCCCTCATTGACTGGTAAAATAGAAAGCAATTTAATCTCAGTCAATGGATAATCGCGAGCAATGGATTGAATAATAGCTTCGAGATTATTGAGAGCCTCATTCACAGGCACATCTTTTCCGATATCATTTGTCCCAATCAAAAGGACAATTTTATCTACTGCACCACCGTACAGATGCGCATCTAGATTTTCTAATAACAGCCCTGTCTGATAACCTCGAATGCCTCGATTGACAATTGTCTTCGAAGTCCCAAATAGTTCCTGCAGAGGATAATATTCGACAATGGAATCCCCAATAAAAAGAATGTCTGGCTCTACAACAGAAACCTGATTTAAGTGACGATACTTGGTTTGAATTTTACCTTGTTCCTTAAGGAGCCAATTTTCTAATAACTGTACTGCCACTTCATTCTCCTTTTTCTAACCAGTTTTCCAAGACTTGATAAACTCCTCCTTGGCTGTTGGCTGGCGCTAGAGCAGTAGCCACAGCTTTGGCTTTATCATCAGCATTTTCCATCGCATAGGCAATTCCAGCCATTTCAAGCATTTCAACATCATTTTCACTGTCACCAAAAGCCATGATTTGTTGGGGGTTCAAGTCCCAGCGCTTGAGTAATTCTTCCAAGCCCCATGCTTTATGAATTCCAGCTTGAAGGATATCAATGCAACCATAGCCACTCGATACAGCCCGAACACGGCCATCAAAGAGGTCATTGATTTCTTCCAAGACCGAACTCAAACGTTCCTCACCAACAACCATACTCATCTTGAGCACACCACCAAAGAGGTCAGAGGTTAATTCGTCCACAAATTGCATCCGTTGGTAGAATTTTTCAATCATTTCTGGAGTCATAAAACTTTCAAGGTCTGTAAAAATAGTGCCTTCCTTGACGAAACCACCCTTCATAGATGTTACAACAAACTGATCCTGACACGCTCGACCCTTAAAATGAGCCAAAGCCTTATCGACAATGGCATCATCCCAAGTCTGAGCCTGAATCAGTTCATTGTTTTCAAAAATACGAGCACCGTTTGCAACAACCAGAACCACTCGATTTACCAAGTGCTCCAGTAGTTGCCTCATGCGGTGAATTTCATTGCCCGTCGCGATGACAAAACGAATACCCCTTTGATCCAACTTATCTAAAATCTTTTCCAAGCGTGGAAGATCAAGCTGGCCTCTAGCATCCAGCAAGGTCCCATCCATATCTGTCGCAATTATTTTAATCGTCATTTAATTCCCTCTGGATTCAAGCTAATCCCACTTCAATCCTACATGTTCGTTCATTTCTTTATAGGCTGTATCAATTCGTTCCTTAGTCGCTTCATCTAACTGGTCACGATGACTACCACCCTCTATAAAATCTTCTAAGATATAGGTTTGGTAAAGGAAGAGTGGATAACCTTCTGGAGAATAGGTTCCTTTCGGTGTACGATTTACCCAAGAAGGATGTGCTTTAGCAGTTTCGATTGTCGTCTTGCCATCCTTTTTCTTAATGGTCACATCCATAAGAACACCACGCTCTGTCCACTTAGCATTCTCTTCATCTTGCATGGTTTCAATTCGTTGATTGGAAATGAAGTTCCCCATTGAATAGATAATGAGTTTCTTGTCTCCATCTTTTTCAACCGTTTCAGATGGTTCAACTACGTGAGGGTGCCCTCCAAAGATAATATCCGCTCCCCAATCAATCATCTTGTGATAAAGAGCTTTTTGTTCTTCAGTTGGTTCCAATCGATACTCCACACCCATCTGAGGCATGATAATGGTGATATCCGCTTCCTTCTCTGCCCGTTCAATTTCAGCCTTCATCTTATCTTCGTTTAAATCTGAAAGATAACGATTATAGTCTTCCTGAGAAATATACTGCTCAATTCCATTGAATCCATAGGAATAGGCCAAAAGAGCAACCTTGATGCCGTTGACTTCCTTGATAACGAGTGGAGCTTGATCACGTGACTCATGCGTATAAACGCCAATAGGTGTCATTCCTGCCTTTTCAATAGCATCTGCTGTTGAGACCACACCTTCTATTTGTGAATCTAGGATATGGTTATGCGCCAAGTCTAACACTTGATAACCAGCATCCTTGATGGCATCCATGACTTCGCCAGGTGCATTAAAGAGAGGATAACCCGCCAAATAGTGGTCCTTGTTCACAGTACCTTCAAAATCACCTATAATTAAATCTGCTTGTTTAAGCCATGGTTTCACATAATCAAAATTTTCATGAAAATCATAGGTTCCATCTTCTTTTAAAGCAGAACGATAGATGGGAATATGATAGAGGAGGTCACCGTTGGCCATAATTCTAGCAGTTTTTTCCTCTTCCTGATCTTTAGCGTTTTGATTGGTCTTATTAGCTTCTTGAGAAATGGTATCCTTTTTTTGACTGGTCAAGGGAATTCCTTGGAAACTTTCAAACAACAAGACCAAGCCCATGGATAAGGCAACGGCTAGCAAGAGTATCGCCACAAATCCTTTATTGCTCCACTTACGATAACTCCTAAAAAAGTTTACCAAGCCCTTCATAAAACGAAAAGCTGAACCACGCTGATTTCTATCTTGTCTTCTTTGCATCTTCATTCTCCCTACTTTCTTATGCAAGCCTTTTCTTTTTATTATATCACAGATAAGTAATTCTTTCACAATTGAATTGAACTTCCTATCCAATTTCTATAAATCCTAAAGGCTGTAATGCTTTCAATCCTTGTCATTTTGTGTTATCATGTAGATGTAATGAAAGGAGAGAAAATGTCTGCTATAGAACGTATTACAAAAGCTGCTCACTTAATTGATATGAACGATATTATCCGCGAGGGGAATCCGACTCTTCGCGCAGTTGCTGAGGAAGTCACTTTCCCCCTATCTGACCAGGAAATCATTCTCGGAGAAAAGATGATGCAATTCCTCAAACATTCCCAAGATCCTGTCATGGCTGAAAAGATGGGGCTACGCGGTGGTGTTGGACTTGCTGCTCCTCAATTGGATATCTCAAAACGTATTATCGCTGTTTTGGTGCCAAATATTGTTGAAGAAGGCGAAACTCCAGAGGAAGCCTACGACTTACAAGCCATTATGTACAATCCAAAAATCGTCTCTCACTCTGTTCAGGACGCTGCTCTTGGCGAAGGAGAAGGCTGCCTGTCTGTTGACCGCAACGTGCCTGGCTATGTTGTTCGCCATGCTCGCGTTACTGTTGACTACTTTGACAAGGACGGAGAAAAACACCGTATCAAACTCAAAGGCTACAACTCCATCGTTGTTCAGCATGAAATTGACCACATCAATGGAATCATGTTTTACGATCGTATCAATGAAAAAGACCCATTTGCAGTTAAAGATGGTTTACTGATTCTTGAATAAAGAAAATCCCGTTGCAAGACGGGGTTTTGTGTTATAATAGAGGCATGAAAACAAATGATATTATCTATGGCGTTCACGCTGTTACCGAAGCCCTTCTGGCAAATACTGGAAACAAACTCTACCTCCAAGAAGATCTCCGAGGTAAGAATGTTGAGAAAGTCAAGGAACTGGCTACAGAAAAGAAGGTGTCCATTTCTTGGACCTCAAAAAAATCCCTCTCTGAGATGACTGAAGGTGCTGTTCACCAAGGTTTTGTTCTACGAGTGTCCGAATTTGCCTATAGCGAGCTGGATCAAATCCTTGCCAAAACACGCCAAGAAGAAAATCCACTGCTATTGATTCTGGATGGTCTAACTGATCCCCATAATTTGGGTTCTATCTTGCGAACAGCCGATGCGACCAATGTTTCAGGTGTCATCATTCCCAAGCACCGTGCTGTCGGAGTGACTCCTGTCGTTGCCAAAACGGCCACAGGTGCTATGGAGCACGTTCCAATTGCCCGAGTAACCAATCTGAGCCAAACTCTAGATAAACTCAAGGATGAAGGTTTCTGGACCTTTGGAACGGATATGAATGGTACTCCTTGCCACAAGTGGAATACAAAAGGAAAAATCGCCCTCATCATCGGAAATGAAGGAAAAGGTATCTCGAGCAACATTAAAAAACAGGTCGATGAAATGATTACCATTCCCATGAATGGACATGTTCAAAGCCTTAATGCCAGTGTTGCTGCAGCCATTCTCATGTACGAAGTTTTCCGAAATAGACTATAAAAAAGTTTCCAGTCATCTGATTGGAAACTTTTTTATGATTAACTATGTTCTGTAATAAACTTATAAGCTTCTTGACCAGCGATAGCTCCATCTCCAACTGCTGTCGTTACTTGGCGAAGGTCTTTCTGACGAACATCTCCAACTGCAAAGATACCATCAACTGCAGTTTTCATGTGATTATCTGTCACAATCCAGCCAGCCTGATCTTGGATATTCAATTCTTTAACAAAATCGCTAACAGGGTCCAAACCAACATAGATAAAGACACCACCGAAGGCTTGCTCTGTCACCTGACCTGTTTTCACATTTTCAAATACAACAGATTCTACTCGGTTTGCACCCTTGATTTCCTTCACTACAGAATCCCAGATAAAGCTGACTTTCTCATTAGCGAAAGCACGATCTTGTAAAACCTTTTGGGCACGAAGCTGGTCACGACGGTGAACAATGGTAACAGTCTTGGCAAAACGAGTCAAGAAGAGGGCTTCTTCGACAGCTGAATCTCCACCACCAACTACCAATAAATCTTGGTCACGGAAGAAAGCACCATCACACACGGCACAGTAAGAAACACCACGACTATTCAGTTCTTCTTCTCCTGGAACTCCCAAAGGACGGTGTTTAGAACCAGTCGCTACGATAACTGTACGTGTTTCATATGTCTGGTCATCAGTAATCACTTTCTTAAAATCACCATGATCTTGGACATTTTCAACATAACCATAAATGTGCTCAACACCAAGATTTTCAAGTGGTTCAAACATCTTTTCAGCCAATTCAGGTCCACTAATATTAGCGTATCCTGGGTAATTTTCGATATCCGATGTATTATTCATCTGACCTCCTGGTAGACCACCTTCAATCAAGGCTACTTTGAGATTGCTTCGAGCAGCATACAAGGCTGCAGTCATCCCTGCAGGTCCAGCACCGATAATAATAGTATCATACATATAAATTCCTTCTTTCTTGTTGTAACTATCTTTATTCTAACTCTTTTTTATTAATCAAGCAAGGATTATGCCTTGAAAACAAGAATTAAACTCATAACCGCAAAGGATAATACTGGAACAACCAAGACTCCAATCATAATCATATCATAGAGATGGGCTTGGCGAGCCTTGGCTGTCTTATCAACTCCCGACATGGCTCTCAGTCCAATCCAAATCCCTAAAAAAATCAGGACGAGGATGGTGGTCAAGATCAAACTCTCGAAATATAAAGAAAATAGTTGCAGTAGCATGATTTCTCTCATTTCTATCTTTTTTAAAGAGTAAACTCAGCTAGTCCAGCTAACTGAGTTTTTCTTTATCTATTATATCAAATATAAGTCCGTTTGTAACTAGCGAAGAATTCTTTTGTCCGCTCTTCTTTCGGATGGTGGATAATCTCGTCTGGAGTGCCAGACTCAATGATTTTCCCCTTATCTAAGAAGAGAATCTTATCAGCAACTTGGGCTACAAAGGACATATCATGACTGACCAAAATCATGGTCTGACCTGACTTCGCAGCATCTGCAATAGACTTCTCTACTTCTCCGACCAATTCTGGGTCAAGAGCTGAAGTTGGTTCATCTAAGAGCAAGACATCTGGTTTCATGGCAAGAGCACGCGCTAGGGCTACCCGTTGCTTCTGACCACCCGACAAATGACGAGGGTAATGATTCTCACGATCAGAAAGCCCAACCTTAGCCAACTCTTCCTTGGCAATCTTAGTCGCTTCTTGGTTAGATAATTTCTTGACCACAACCAAGCCTTCTTTCACATTGTCAAGCGCTGTACGTCGTTCAAACAAATTAAACTGTTGGAAAACCATGGACAACTTGCGGCGTAGGGCAAGGATTTCTTCTTGAGTGATTTTAGAAAAATCAACTGAAAAATCATCAATCTGAATAAAGCCACTGTCAGGAGTTTCAAGATAATTGAGACTACGTAGAAAGGTTGATTTTCCAGCTCCTGAAGAACCAATCAAGGCTACGACTTCCCCCTTTTGAATATCCAAGTCCAGATGATCCAAGACAGTCTGTCCTGAAAAGGATTTGCTTAAATTCGAAATCTTAATCATTAACGAAGGTCTCCTTTCACATCTGTTTGCACGGTATCAGGTGCAGAAATAGCCATTTTTCTCTCTATGAAACGACCGAGGCTTTCAATTCCGATATTGACTACCCAATAAACAAGGGCAACGGAGATAAAGCGTTCAAAATAGCGGTAATCAGCTCCACCTAGAATCTGAGCTTGGGCAAAGACTTCCACAACACCCGCACTAAAGGCTAGAGAAGTTCCCTTGGTCAAGCCGATGAGGGAATTGATCAAGGTTGGAGTCGCTACAACGGCCGCATTTGGAATAATCACGCGACGATAAACTTGCGCTCGGGTCATACCCAGACTGCGTGCCGCCTCAATCTCACCAGGATTGACTGAGAGAATGGCTGCACGAATGGTTTCACTAGCATAAGCTGCCTCATTAAAGGCAAAGGCGACAATCGCAAAAACAGCCGCTGGAATCGCATTGATATTGAGACCAGTACCCCATTGCTGATTGAGGGCTTTCAAAGCCAAAGGAATTCCGTAGTAGGTCAACATGAGTTGCACTAAAATCGGTGTCCCTTTTAAGAAACTAACAAAGAAGGCCTGCAAGGGATATAAAATCTTGACACGATTGATTTTCACAATGGCAAAAAGAAGCGCCAAAACCAAGCCAAAAAGGGCACCACCAATTGTCAACATAATTGTTGTTGGAAGTTGTTGGACAATTCTAGGGATTCCATCAAAGACCGAACGCAGGCTAAAAAGCTTGCCATCCGGAATCAATTGCATCAAGTTTTGGTACCAATCTGATGCTAAAATCGTTGTAACATTCATAAAAACATCCTCTCCTGATAATGATTCATTCTACCATACTTCTGCCGTCAATGAAATTATTTGCTACGGTCAGATACAGACTTTGTCTACCTACTAGTTTATCATACTTTGAAACAGGGAGGCTATATATTTTATCTATCAAAGAGATAAGTAAAAACTATTTCAATCCCAATTCTTCATAAGCTTTTCGATAACCGATTTGCTTAACAGCTCCATTTTCTACTAAAATTGGACGTTTTAACAACATACCGTCGCTTGCTAGCAACTCGGCTGCTTCTTGATTTGACAGACTTCCTATCTTATCTTTCAACCCTAATTCACGGTATTTGATCCCACTGGTGTTGAAAAATTGCTTCAACTCGAAACCTGAGGTTTCTATCCAGTTTAAAATGACTTCTTGGCTAGGTGTTTCTTCCACGATGTGAACAGCTTTGTAGTCCACACCGAGTTGGTTTAATTCTTGTTTTGCTTTTTTACAAGTTGAACATTTTGGGTATTCGATAAATTCTAACATGTGTTTCACTTTCTATATATCTTTAAAATCTGCGCCTTCATGCTCCAAGAGCCAAGATTTCTTTTCCACTCCTGCAGCATAACCTGTCAAACGCTTGCCCGCTCCCAGCACACGATGACAAGGTACTAGGATGGACCAAGAATTGCGTCCCACAGCTCCACCAATTGCTTGAGCAGAAGCTACTTGCAGGTCTTGGGCTATTTGTCCATAGGTCACTGTCTGACCATAAGGAATTCCCTGTAAGTAGGACCAAACCCGCTTTTCAAAATCCGTTCCGATTGGAGCCAAGGGTAAGTTGGATAAATCCTGAGACTTGCCTTTAAAGTAATCATCTAAGCAAGCAATAACTGGATCTAAAATAGGATGACTAACAACTTCTTCTATCGTTTTGTCTCCTATTCCTCTCTCAAAATGCTTCTGCTCCTGCACCCAAATTCCATACAGATATTGCTCGTCAGCAACCACGGACAAGGTTCCTATTGGCGAAGTGTAGAGCATTTTTGCATACTTCTTTTGCATTATTTCTTTAATTTTTGATAGGCCAAACGTTCGCCATCAACTGGAACCTTGCCGACCTGTTTAAAACCGAGTTTTTCAAAAATATGTTGCATAGCCTTATTTTCTGCATGTGTATCCGAGCGAAAATCCAGATAATCAAAACCTTCAATCAATCCTTCTAGAAAAGTCTGTGCAACTCCCTGTCCCTGCACATCTGCTGCCACAGCAATACGGTGAAAGACTAGGTACTCTGACTCTTCAGCTTGCCAGTTTCCCTCATAAATAGCTTCATAGGCCTCCTCTGGACTCTTGGTCACAGCAGCATAGGCTAGTAGTTCTCCCTCTTCCAAGGCTACATAGGCTTGACCCGAGATAATATCATCGATAATAATGTCTGTATTTGGATAGCCATTTTGCCACTGGTCACTACCAGCATCTGCTAAACATTTCTTGGCTTCCTCAATTACCTGCATAATAGCATCTACTTCATTTGGAAAAGCTAAACGAATCTCCATCTTTTGTCCTCTTTTCTGACTAGTTTCTCTCATCATAGCATAATTTAAGCCTTTTCACAAGCAGTTAAAACTTGACTTTCTGTTTTTGTTATTTTATAATCTAGTTATTAAAACTAGATAAAAAGGAGTTGGAAATGAAAACTACCTTTTCCTACCCTAAATGGGCAGAAATTCCAAACATTGACCTCTATCTGGACCAGGTTTTACTCTATGTCAATCAGGTCTGCGCCCCTATCTCTCTTGATAAAGACAAGGGCCTAACAGCATCCATGGTCAATAACTATGTCAAACATGGTTATCTGATAAAGCCTGACAAGAAAAAATACCAACGCCAACAGATTGCCCGTTTGATTGCTATCACAACCCTCAAGTCTGTATTTTCTATTCAAGAAATAGCTCAGACACTTAATACTCTCCAAAGTCAAACCAGCTCAGACAAGCTATACGACGCTTTTGTGAACTACATGAACAATGGGATTGATCCAGAAAATCCTATTATCCAAAGTAGCTGCCAAACAGTTAAACTCTATCATCAAACTTTAGCCTTAATCCATCATACTGAAGAGGAGAAAATCTAATGAATACTAGTCTTAAACTCAGTAAACAACTCAGTTTTGGAGAGGAGATTGCTAATAGTGTGACCCATGCTGTGGGTGCAATCATCATGCTCATCTTACTGCCTATTTCATCCACCTATAGTTATGAGACACACGGATTTTTATCCTCTATCGGCGTTTCCATTTTCGTTATTAGTCTCTTTCTCATGTTTTTATCATCCACCATTTATCACTCTATGGCCTATGGTTCGACCCATAAATATGTCTTGAGAATCATCGACCATTCGATGATTTATGTGGCTATCGCAGGCTCTTATACACCAGTCGTCTTAACCTTAATGAATAACTGGTTTGGCTATCTGATTATTGCCATCCAATGGGGAACGACTATCTTTGGTATTCTCTATAAAATCTTTTCTAAAAAAGTCAATGAGAAATTTAGCCTTGCTCTTTACCTGATTATGGGCTGGTTGGTTCTGGCTATCATTCCTGCCATTATCAGTCAAACAACTCCAATCTTTTGGAGTCTCATGGTAACTGGCGGACTCTGTTATACAGTTGGGGCTGGATTTTACGCCAAGAAAAAACCTTATTTCCACATGATTTGGCATCTCTTTATCCTAGCCGCATCTGCCCTCCAATACATTGCCATTGTTTATTACATGTAAAAAAGTTGAGAAATTCAGTCTCAACTTTTTTATTTACACATTTCGATAAAGTACTGGTGCAAGCGAACATCATCAGTCAATTCTGGATGAAAAGAGGTTACCAGCATATTTTTTTCTTGGGCTGCAACGATTTGATTATCAACTCTTGCTAGAATTTCTACATCTTCTCCAACACTACTGATAATTGGACCACGGATAAAGGTCATTGGAATCTGACCGACTCCCTTACATTCTGCTTCCGTATAGAAACTTCCTAGTTGGCGCCCATAAGCATTGCGCTCGACCACCATATCCATGGTTCCAAGATGACTTTCTTCTTGAGAAGCGATTTCCTTAGCCAGCAAAATCAAGCCTGCACAAGTTCCAAATACTGGTAAACCAGATAGAATGGCTTCTCGAATGGGAATCAGCATGTTCTGATCACGTAAGAGCTTGCCCATGGTTGTAGACTCCCCACCAGGTAATATCAAACCTGACAAGTCATTCTGACGCTGCTGAAAATCATCTAAATTTCTGATTTCAACACTCTCGACACCTAATTGATCTAGTACTTTTGCATGTTCTGCAAAGGCCCCTTGCAAGGCCAATATTCCGATTTTCATCTATTTTCCTCGCTCAGCCATGAGAATTTGGATTTCATTTTCATTGATACCAACCATGGCTTCTCCTAAATCTTCAGAGATTTGAGCTAGGATTTGAGGATTACGGAAGTTAGTCACAGCCTTAACAATAGCACTCGCTCGTTTAACAGGATCTCCTGACTTGAAAATACCTGAACCGACAAAGACACCCTCTGCCCCTAATTGCATCATCAGCGCAGCATCTGCTGGTGTTGCAACGCCTCCAGCTGCGAAGTTTACAACTGGCAATTTCCCATGTTCATGAACGTATTGAACCAATTCTACAGGGACTTGCAAGTCCTTGGCAGCAACATAAAGTTCGTCCTCGCGTAGGTTTTGAATACGGCGAATTTCCTGATTCATCATACGCATATGGCGAACAGCTTGAACGATATCTCCTGTACCTGGTTCTCCTTTGGTACGAATCATGGAAGCACCCTCAGCGATACGGCGCAAGGCTTCACCCAAGTCCTTAGCTCCACAGACAAAAGGAACTTGGAATTCTTTCTTGTCCACATGGAAACGGTCGTCAGCTGGCGATAGAACTTCACTCTCATCGATATAGTCAATCTCAATAGCCTCTAAAATTTGAGCTTCAACAAAATGCCCGATTCTGACCTTGGCCATTACTGGAATACTCACCGCTTCTTGGATTTCCTTAATCATCTTTGGATCACTCATACGGGAAACCCCACCAGCTGCACGAATATCTGCTGGAATCCGCTCCAAGGCCATCACAGCGGCCGCACCAGCAGCTTCTGCAATACGAGCCTGTTCAGGATTCTGAACGTCCATGATAACCCCACCTTTGAGCATCTGCGCCAAGTTTTTATTTAATTCATATCTATTTTCAGTCATTTGTTTTATCCTCATCATTTGTATTGGTAGCTACCATTTCATTTTAAGTTAGATTAGAAGAAATCACAAGATAAAAAAAGGATAATTGTATGGGTACAGATTGATACTCAATGAAAATCAAAGAGCAAACTAGGAAGCTAGCCGCAGGTTGCTCAAAGTACTGCTTTGAGGTTGCAGATAGAACTGACGAAGTCAGTACCCATACCTACGGTAAGGCGAAGCTGACGTAGTTTGAAGAGATTTTCGAAGAGTATAACTAAAAAACTATCTGACCTTAGCTTAAGGCCAGATAGTTCATCAAATTTTATTTTTCAGCTGTAAGTGCAGCCATTGTGATGTAGTTGTATGGTTTGTTGAAGTGTGGCAAGAAGAAGAGGTCTGTCAAGGCCAATTTATCAATTGTCACATGCTCTTGGATAGCAAGTGAGAACATGTGAATTCCCATGCTAATTGCAATATCATGTGAAACCATTTGGGCACCAAGAATTTCACGGCTATCTTTGTCAAATACAATCTTGATTGCTACTTCATGGTTGTCATGTTTCATGAATTCTGGTTTTTGAAGATCGTTAAAGCCTGTTTCAGTCGCATTGTAACCTGCTGCTTTAGCTTTTTCAAGAGTCAAACCAGTTGAAACCATGTGAAGACCGTAGATTGAGATACCGTTTGATCCTTGAACACCGATTCCTTCCAATTCATGTCCACAAGCGTTGTAAGCACCAACGATACCAGTACGAACAGCATTTGAAGCAAGGGCGATGTAACTTGTGTCTTTACGAGCGTTGTCATAAACAGTCGCACAGTCACCAACGGCAAATACACCAGGAAGTGAAGTTTCTTGTTTCTTGTCTACAAGGAAGGCACCGTTGCGGAAGAGTTCAATCTTACCATCAGCAAGAGCTGTGTTTGGACGGAAACCAACTGCAAGGATAACCATGTCCACATCGAAAGTTTCTTTATCAGTAATCAAGCGTTCAACTTTACCATCACCTTCGATTGCTTTAACAGTTTGACCAAGCGCCAAGCGGATGTTGTGATCTTCCAAATTCTTCGCCATCATTTGTGTGAAGTCTTTGTCATAGTAACCGTTCAAGACAGTATCAACGATATCAACAAGGACAACTTCTTTTCCAAGACGTTCAAAGGCTTCAGCGAGTTCAACACCGATGTAACCACCACCAACAACGGCGATACGGTCAAGGTGCTGGCTCTTATCAGCAAGTTTATTGATAACTTCTTCAGCATTTTGGTACAATTTCACAAATTGTACGTTTTCAAGAGTTGCTTTAAATTCGCGGTTTCCTTTAACAATTTCAACACCTTCGATTGGTGGCAAGATTGGTGTAGAACCTGTAGCGAAAATCAATTTCTCGTATGATTCTTTGTGCTCTTTTCCTTCAACTTCGGCTGTAACTACTTTGTTATCATAGTCGATTGAAAGAACTGGTGAGTTCATGTAAACCTTAGCACCTTTAGCTTCCAATTTTTCTTTATCAGAATAGAACAAGCCTTCAGCACCGTCAATTTGTTCACCAATCCAAAGGGCCATTCCACATCCTAGGAAAGAGATGTTAGAGTTTTGGTCAAATACAACGATTTCGTTCTCATTACCAAAATTATCCAACATGGTATTAATACATGCTGTACCAGCGTGGTTAGCACCAACTACAACGATTTTACTCATAGAAAAATTCCTACCTTCAATTTTAAATTTACCCTTCTAGTATAACATTTACTGTTAGCGTTTACAAGAGTTTTGCTAATTTTCCCGAATTTTTTGTAAAAAAATGTAAATAATCTGTATCTTAACACGGATTCTTGCAATTTTTTTTCATTTCTTGAGCATATTTCTTGACATCTTTACAAATTTTATTTGTGAAAACGCTGACTTTATGGTATGCTAGTATCATGGAAAGAAAATGTAAGGGGTTCATTTTTCATAAATTTACTATATTTCAACCTTCTTTTCATAAGAGAAAGGAGTTGGTAGCTTGCTTCTTAGTTCACATTCTGAACGGCTAATGGGAACTACTATCACTATTTCATTAGTAGATGAGCGAGCCGATATCTTGCTCCAAAAATCCTTTGATTTGCTCAAAGAGCTAGAATACCGCTTCAATGCCAATAGTCAAAAATCTGAGTTGATGGAAATCAATCATCAAGCTGGAATAGCCCCAGTCACGGTGCATCCAGACCTGTTTGAACTGGTTTCACTTGGATTAGAGCATAGCCTAGCGCCCTCTAGTCATCTCAATATCAGCATTGGTCCCTTGATTCAAACCTGGCGCATCGGTTTTTCAGATGCCAAAGTTGCCCAACCTCAAGAAATTGAAGAGGTTCTCCCTTTAATCAATCCTCAATATATCGAGTTAGATTCTTCTACTTCTACTGTGTTTCTAAAACAGAAAGGAATGAAGATCGATCTTGGTTGTTTAGCTAAGGGCTATAGTGCGGATAAAGTTGCCCAATTTCTGAGAGAAGAGGGAGTGACATCTGCCTTGATCAATCTGGGAGGGAATATCCTGACTATTGGAAAAAATCAGGCAAGAGGGAATCAACCTTGGCAAATCGGGATTCAAGACCCAGCCAATCCTCGGGGAAATCACTTAATGACCATCCCTGTTGTCAATAAATCTGTCGTGACTTCAGGCATTTATGAACGTCACCTGACAGTCGATGGAAAAGATTACCATCATATTTTTGACAGCCAAACAGGATATCCTGTTGAGACGGAACTAGCTAGTCTAACAATCATCTCTGATAAATCAGTCGATGGTGAAATCTGGACAACCCGTCTATTTGGAGAAAGACCTGCTTCTATCCTCTGGCAAGTCGAAAGTTTGGAGGGCATAGAAGCTATCCTCATCGATAAAGAAGGTCACCTAAGCTGTTCTTCAGGAATTCCTACTCTATAGAAACAGATGTTTCAATGGAGTTTTAAAATCGTATTATGTAAAAAGAGAAAGGAAATCTCATGTTAAAACTTATTGCTATTGTTGGAACAAATTCAAAACGTTCTACAAACCGTCAATTGCTTCAATACATGCAAAAACACTTTACTGAAAAAGCTGAAATTGAACTTGTTGAAATTAAAGACATTCCTGTCTTCAATAAGCCAGCTGACAAGCAAGTACCTGCTGAAATTCTAGAAATCGCTGCTAAAATTGAAGAGGCAGATGGCGTTATTATCGGTACTCCTGAGTATGACCACTCTATCCCAGCTGTTTTGATGAGCGCTCTTGCTTGGTTGTCTTATGGTATCTACCCACTCTTGAACAAACCAATCATGATTACAGGTGCTTCTTACGGTACGCTTGGTTCATCACGCGCCCAATTACAACTTCGCCAAATCTTGAATGCTCCAGAAATTAAAGCAAGTGTCCTTCCAGATGAATTCTTGCTTTCACATTCTCTTCAAGCCTTCAGCCCAAGTGGAGACCTAGTAGATCTTGATGTTATTAAAAAATTGGATGCTACTTTTGATGACTTCCGTATCTTTGTAAAAATCACAGAAAAATTGCGTAACGCACAAGAACTACTTCGCAAAGATGCTGAAGACTTTGACTGGGAAAATTTGTAAGATAGGAGACCAAAAAGAATGAAATTTGTTGGACTTGTAGGATCAAACTACGATCAATCATATAACCGTAAACTCTTGGAATTTATCCGTCGTCACTTCAAACTTAAATTTGAATTAGAAGTTCTTGAAATTGACGAAGTTCCAATGTTTAACCAAGACGAAAAATGGGACGAAAGTTTCCAATTGCGTCTCTTGTATAACAGAATTACACGTGCTGATGGTGTCATTATCGCTACCCCTGAGCACAACCACACAATCTCAGCTTCTCTTAAATCTGTTCTTGAATGGCTTTCATATGAAGTTCATCCATTTGAAAACAAACCAGTCATGATTGTGGGTGCTTCTTACTACGACCAAGGTACTTCTCGTGCCCAAGTTCACCTTCGTAAGATTCTTGACGCTCCAGGTGTCAATGCCTATACACTTCCTGGAAACGAATTCCTTCTTGGTAAAGCTAAGGAAGCCTTTGATGTTGATGGGAATATTACAAATGACGGAACAGTTAAATTCCTCGAAACTTGCTTGGATAATTTTGTAAAATATGTAGGAGTTGTTTCAAAATTGAAAAAACCAAAACCAATTGAACCAGAAGATTTGGATTGTGGTAGACCAATTGCTACCACAATCACAGAAGTTGATCCCGATGATCCAGAATGGGTTGAAAAAGTTGCTGAAATTACTGGTGCGGTTTCAGGTGATACCTATGTCAAACTAGATCATGGTATCTTAACTGTTAACCAAATCGATATGTTCTTGAAAGCAATGCCATTTGAGTTGACCTATGCAGATGATAACAACCAATTCTTATACTACAATAATGTTCACCAAGATCCAAACACCATGTTTGCTAAACGTGTACCATCTCAATCTGGTAACCGTCTCTCAACTGTCCATAACTCACTTCCTGGTGGACGTATGAAAAATGTTGAGTGGGTTGTCGGTGTACTACGTAATGGTGATCAAGAATATGTTCGTACAATCGTTCCTGGATCTCCTGCAGGGGTTATCAATACTCACAACTATCAAGCTATGTACTATCCTGATGGATCATACGCTGGTATCAACGAAATAGTCTTCAACTTCCAACCATGGCTTGATTGGTACCTCAATACAACTGGTCAACGTCTAGTTGGTGGAAATGCTGCAGCTCCTGCTGGCGGACATGGTCACGGCGATGCAGATGCTACATCTGGAGCTTCTGATGCAGGTGATGCTGGAGGCCACGGTGGGGGTGCAGACGCTACATCTGGCGCAAGCAACTAATAATTTTAGGAACCATTTTGGTTCCTTTTTTAGTAGACTCTTTATCAACTGTAGTGTGTTACGACTTATTGACTAAATCTCATTCATTGATGTATAATGGATATATTAAACGAACAATGTGATAGAGTGTACAATAATATCTAGTTATTACAACAGATATTTCTCAATTATAGAAATCTATTTTCTAGAGGTGCTTTATGATTCATATCTTTAAATATCTCGATACAAAAACAAAATACCTAACTATTATTGGGGCACTAGCAAATGGGGGACTTGCACTGGGACAACCCTTGGTTGTTGCTAAAGCATTATCTATAGATCAAAATAGTTTAACATATTCGTCTATTTGGAAATTTGCTCTCTTTGGTTTTTCAGTCTATTTCGCTTTGTATAGCCTGATGTTGTTTTGTAATCATGCAAATAATGTCTTTCAACGTGAGATTCAAATGAATATTCGAACGAAATTACTCCAGAAGTTGATAGAAGACAGAGAATATAGTGAAGATGAGAAAATTACCATGCTGACACAAGATATGGAATTTCTAGGAGATAACTTCTTTAGATGCTACATGTCCATTTCATGTTGGGGATTTGGGGCGCTAATTACGGCAATCTATATCATTGCGCAAAATGTTATATTGGGTTCTATCTTTGTTTTCTTTACAATTTTACGTCCCATTCCACAATTTTTAATGAATAATAGACTGAAAAATTCAGGGGAGGAAATGTCTCAGGAAAGAACTGCCGTTCATAATCAAATCTCTGACAGTATTCGGGGTGCTCAGACCTTACGAATGAATCAAGCCTTGTCTGAACATTATCAGCGTGTCTGGAATATCAATCTTCGTTATCAACGAGCTATTCAAAGGTTTTCTTTTACTCATAATTTTGTTTTCTTTTGTAATGGTTTTATGGTATTTCTTAGCCAAGTACTACCTTTAGTATTGGGATTCTTCCTTGCCATGCATAATCATCATGTTTACTTAGCTAACTTGGTTGCTATGTATATTGCTGCCGGCCAACTAGTGGGCCCTATTCAAAATATTATGTATGATGTGGCAGATATGCAAGGCGCTAAAACAACAGTTGATAAGATTTTTGGAATTTTGAATCGAATTGATGATAGAGAAGTGGACAACCACTCAGTCTCTCAAGTAGCATATCTGGAAATTTTTCACTTAAATAAATCATATAACGGTAGGGAGATTATTCACGATCTCAATCTAACGATTCAACAAGGTGAAAAAGTTCTCATAAAAGGGCCAAGTGGCTGTGGAAAATCCACCCTTTTCCGAATGATTATTGGGAAAGAGAAAGCTGATAGTGGGATGATTACTTGTATCACAGAGGATGGCGCTAAAATAAGTAACTTTATTCGTCAAGTGGGCATCATCAACCAGCATCCTTTTCTCTTTAATGATACTGTTCGTTACAACCTAAGCTTGGGACAAGAATTTTCAGATCAAGAGTTAGATGCTGTTTTAAAACAAGTAAAACTTGATTATGAACTGACAAATGGACTTGATTTTGTGATCACTGATAATGGAGAAAATATTTCAGGTGGACAGCGTGTCCGTATCGAACTAGCACGCTTTCTACTTCGTAAAAAGGAGATTTTATTAGTAGATGAGGTAACTGCAGCTCTTGACGTAGAAAATAGCCAGATGGTCCGAGACTTGATTTTCTCACTGCCGATGATGGTGTTAGAAATTGCTCACCATATCAATAACGAAAGTCGCTATAATCAAGTCATTGAACTAAGAAAAGATTGATTTTCTAATGAATCCAAGATATTATACTCAATGAAAATCAAAGAGCAAACTAGGAAGCTAGTCGCAGGTTGCTCAAAGCACTGCTTTGAGGTTGCAGATAGAACTGACGAAGTCAGTAACATATATACGGCAAGACGACGCTTACGTAATTTGAAGAGATTTTCGAAGAGTATTAGATAGATAAATTACGTAACGGATGTAGTTCTGTATCCTACTAGATTAAGTCAGCTAAAAACGACTAGCAGTTTGTGTCTGCTAGTCGTTTTGTTATCGTTTCACCTATCTTTGTTAAAAGAAAGAATAGTTTTTATGAATTTGGATCATCGAGACTACGGCCGTGTAACCCTTTTTCACGTTGGACTTGACGTAGTTTTTCTGGTGTAACATCGTTTCCTTCTTCATCCACAATTTTGATTCCTTCAATGTGGTGACGAACAGCGCGACGATACCCTTCGATGTACTCCTCACGTAGTTTGGCTTGTTCCACTTTTTCTTCTTGGGTCAAGCCTTCTGCTTTTTTCTTTTTAGCAAGCTCGTTAATACGAGCAATTTTTTTCGGATCCATTTCTTCTCCTTTGTGATAAGATAAAGTCCGTTTATCAAATTTTATTTAGTGTTAATTTGGTTAAAACGAGCAAGCTTAGCTGCTTTTTGAGTTAAATGAGACAGGATAGCCAAACGATTTTGACGAACAGCCTGATCTTCTGCCATTACCATGGTATTCTCAAAGAAATTATCAATAACTGGACTAAGCGCAAAGAGTTGCTCTAATTGCTGACTTGCAGTACCTGACAAAACGAGTGATTCGACGGCTTCTGCCAAGGCTTTTTCTTGGTCATTTTCAAATAGTGCTGAATCAACTGTAGCAACTCCTTCTGCCTTCTCAGCCAAGTTAAAGGCACGAGAAAGTGATTCAACAGATGGTTTGAAGTCTTCTTCCTTGCTTGCTTCTACGAGAGCACTTGCTGCTTCCAGCATCTCTGCCACAACAAAGTTTGAACCTGCAAGAACTGCTTCCTTGATATCTTTTGGAGTAGAGCCCATCATCTTATCAACACGAGCCTTGATAAAGTCCATAACCTCTGCCTTATTTTCATAAGTCAAGCTGTCAAATGTCAAAGCATAAAGGCTATCAATCAGCTCATCCATAGCAATGTGCCAACCAAAAGCATCCAAGATACGAACTACACCTTGAGTTGCACGACGAAGGGCATAAGGGTCATTAGAACCTGATGGAATCAAACCTACTGAGAAGAAACTCAAAATCGTATCCAATTTATCTGCAATGGCAAGCACTGCACCGACCTTGCTCTCTGGAAGTTCTCCTTCAGCTGATGTAGGCATGTAGTGTTCACGAATAGCAGCTGCCACCGCTGGAGTTTCACCAGCAAGAAGGGCATATTTTTCACCCATAATTCCTTGGAGTTCGTCAAATTCGCCAACCATACCTGTCAACAAGTCAAACTTGTAAATAGCAGCTGCACGGGCTAGGTCAATCGTTTCATCAGCTGATAAACCAGCTTTTTCTGCCAAGAGAATAGCAATCTGACCCGTACGAATCATGTGTTCACGAAGGGAACCAATTTTCTCATGGAAAGTCACATTGTTTAATTTTTCAACAAGGTCTGAAATCACCAATTTTTGGTCTTCACGCCAGAAGAATTCACCGTCTTCTAAGCGAGCCACTAAGACTTTTTCATTTCCTTTGATGACATTTTCCAAATGCTCTGCGTTTCCGTTACGGACAGAAATGAAGTTTGGCAAGAGGTTGCCATCTTGATCGCGAACAACAAAGTAACGTTGGTGTTCCTTCATCGAAGTCACCAAGACTTCTTCTGGAACTTCAAGGTATTTGGCATCAAAACTTCCCATAAAGGCAGTTGGGTATTCAACCAAGTTCAAGACTTCATTAAGCAAATCAGCATCAATTTCGATGCGTACACCATGTTCAGCTTCGATTGATTTGATTTGGTCAACAATCATTTGCTCACGCTCACGTGGATCTGCGATTACAAATTGTGCACGAAGATCTTCTTCATAACTCAATGCTGACTGAATCTTAGTTTCTTGTCCTAAGAAACGATGACCACGACTCAGACGACCGCCCTTGATATCAAGGAAATCCAAGGCAAACTCTTCTTCATCTAAAAGAACAGTTAAAGTGTGAACAGGACGAATGTATTCAAAGCTATTTCCAGCCCAGTGCATGCTGACAGGGAAAGTCAAGGACTTCAAGACATCTACAACACCAGGAACAATGGCTTCAACTGCTTGACCAATTTCTTCCTTAGTGACATAGACATACTCTTCACCTTTGATTTCACGGAATTCAATATCTTCAACTGTCAAGCCTTTTCCACGGACGAATCCTTGAGCTGCTTTGGTGAAGTTTCCATCACTATCCAAGGCAATTTTCTTTGCTGGACCCTTGAAATCTTCTGTCAAATCAGACTGTTTGTCTGCAAGACCAGTAACTCGAACAGCCAAACGACGTGGTGTTGAGAAGGTTTGAATGGCTTCAAAAGACAGGCGGTTTTCCTTGAGGAAGGCTGCCATTTTTTCGCCTAGTTGTTTTTCACTTGGTGTGACAACATAGGCTGGTAATTCTTCAAGACCGAGTTCTACTAATAAGTTTTTTGTCATGTTTTTTCTCCGAAAAATATCTTTTTATTTTCCAGTTTGCCTTATGTGATGGGCACGCAAGCAACCAACTTCGTTGTTTCATTGCTAAAATTGGAGCCAAAAGTCTCCAATTTTGCCTAGTATCCTTAGCTTCACTAAGGATACCTTCATCACTGCGGCAACTGGCTCAGGGCTCACACTGTTCGCCCATTTTCGTAATTTGTCACTCTCTTTATTCTGCGTCTTCTGCTAAGAGTTTAGCTCGTGTTTCTTCATCTAAAAGTGGGTAGCCTAGGCGTTTGCGTTCTGCGACAAAGGTTTTGGCTACGACACGGGCCAAGTTACGGATACGTGCAATATAACCTGCACGCTCTGTTACAGATACGGCACCACGCGCGTCAAGCAGGTTAAAAGTGTGTGAACATTTGAGAACATAGTCATAGGCAGGGTGTACTAAACCTTCTTCCAAGGCACGACCAGCTTCTTTTTCAAACTTATCAAAATTTTCAAGCAACATTTCTTGATCCGAAATTTCAAACGAATATTTTGAGTGCTCATACTCAGGCTGGATAAAGATTTCCCCGTATTTTACACCATCAGCCCATTCGATATCATAGACAGAATCCACTTCCTGAATATAAGAAGCCAAGCGTTCCAAACCATAAGTAACTTCTGCAGTCACAGGGCCAGTTGCCAATCCACCAACTTGTTGGAAATAAGTGAACTGAGTAATTTCCATCCCATCAAGCCAAACTTCCCAACCAAGACCAGCTGAACCAGTAGATGGGTTTTCCCAGTTGTCCTCAACGAAACGAATATCGTGTTCCAAAGGATTGATTCCCAATTTTTCCAAAGACTCAAGATAAAGTTCTTGGATGTTTGATGGAGATGGCTTCATGACCACTTGGAATTGGTGGTGTTGGTAGAGACGGTTAGGATTTTCTCCGTAACGACCGTCAGCAGGACGACGTGATGGCTCTACATACGCTGCATTCCATGGTTCAGGTCCGATAGCACGAAGGAAAGTGTAAGGACTCATTGTCCCCGCACCTTTTTCATTATCATAAGCCTGCATAAGCATACAACCTTGGTCATTCCAAAATTGTTGCAAAGTCAAAATAATTTCTTGAAATGTTAATTTCTTAGACATTGTTTACTCCTTTTTATATAAATTACTTGCGACACGAGTCTGCCTCGTCGATTATGCGAGGCAAGACGAGTTAGTACTGCGTCTAGCTCAGCACCCTAGTTCTGAGGGGCAGTCCGACTGTAAGGAGGTTTCTGCCACTGACGCAGTGGAAAGTCAATTTTTTAGACATTGTTTACTCCTTTAATTTATATTATCTTCTTAGATTTATTTATCAAGCAACCAAGAAAAGGCTGGGTCCTGAAAAATATGACGTTTAGGAACAGTTTGTAAATTCTGATCGCATTCATCTATTGTACCTAATTTCAAAGCACAGACTTCTGGTATATTTTCTTGAACAGTGAAAATTTGACTATGACAGTTCTGGCAGTAATAACGCTGTTTTTCTGGAGAAGAAGTATAGGAAACAAGCTTTTCTCTTCCATGCAATACTAGCTTTTCACTGCTAACTTTAGCATTAACTGTATAGGCAGACGCAGTTGCTTTCCGACAAAATGAGCAATGACAAAAAACTAATTCCGATAATTCTTCATCTAGAGTGTAGGTCACTGCTTTACATAAACAAGATCCTTTAAGCATTATGCTCCTTTCTACTTAGGCATTAGACGAATTCAAAAAGAACCGAATTTCAACACCCAAGCCTTGCGACTAGGGGCGTCAGAAACGCGGTTCCACCCTAATTTATTACTTCATTGTTTTTGAAAATACTACAGAAAGCGCCAGTTCTTTATTTTGCCCTACTTGGCTCCCACTATCCCAAGCTCGCTTGAAGAACGCCATAAGACTTTCTTTCCTGTTGACTATTATATCAAAAAATAGAATAATGTACAATTCTTTTTATGATTTTCTAGAAATCCATATCATCAACTCGTGGAGCACCAGACTGAACAGCAATCGTCTTTAAGGTTTCTTGCTCCTCGTGACTCAGTTCAATTCCAAAACAATCAAGATTAGCCTGAATACGAGAAGCTGTGACAGATTTTGGAAGTGGTAAAAATCCTTCTGCCAAGCTCCAAGCCAAGGCTATCTGAGCAACCGATTTTCCGTGATTTGTCGCAATTTCTTGCACTTCCTTGCTATCAAATAGTTCTCCCTGTCCAAAAGGCCCCCAAGCTTCCAGTAAAATTCCTTTTTCTCGACAGTAATCTACGACTTCCTCTTGATACACACCTGGCGCCAAGCGAACTTGATTGACCGCAGGAACAATAGTTGCAGTTTCAAGCAAGGCATCCAAATGATGGGGAAGAAAATTACTAACCCCGATAGCACGTATTTTGCCTTCTTGATAAAGGTCCTCCATCGCTCTCCAGACCTCAGCATTGCGAGTTTTCCATGCGTCATTTTCTCTCAAAGGTTTTGGATTTGGCCAATGAATCAAATACAAATCCAAATATTCCAAGCCCAGCTTCTCTAAAGACTCTTCAAAAGCCTTACGAGCTTGCTCATAGTTGTGATTTGTATTCCAGAGTTTACTGGTTACAAAAATTTCCTCACGCGGTACGCCACTATCATGAATAGCACGACCAACGCTTTCTTCATTTTTATAGATAGCTGCCGTATCGATATGGCGATAGCCTGCCTTTAAAGCCTCTAGGACAGCTTGATAGGCAATCTCTCCATTTTCAGCTTTCCAGGTTCCAAAACCCAGAACTGGAATTGGAACGCTATTATTTAAAGTATAAAATCTCATTATTTTTCCTTTCTATGTGAAGAAAATCCAAAGAAACAAATTCTCAATGAAAACTTATCTCTTTAGATTTTTTGAATTATTGATCACGGTTATAGTAGAGCTGGTGAGCTTTAAGACGAGAATCTAACAAATCTGGTACGGTTACAAAGTCATAACCTTGCCCTTTCAAATAGTCAATAACTTTCGGTAGAGCATTTACCGTCTCAGAATGGATATCATGCATGAGAATAATAGAACCGTTCTTAACTTCACGCTGAATTTCTGTCAAAATAGCTGCTTCATTTTTACTCTTCCAGTCCAGACTATCCACATTCCACATAATAAAGCTCAAATCGAGGCTATTACGAATGTCGTCTGTAATGGCTCCATAAGGCGGACGCATAAGTTTAGAACTAGAGCCCAGGACTTTAGTTAGCGCATCCTCAGTATCAGTTATTTGTTTTTTAGCGTCATCAAGGGAAAGTTTTGAAAGCACTGGATGGCTCCAACTATGGTTTCCAACGACATGGCCATCTGCTTTCATACGTTTCAGAATCCCTTCATTGCCAGAAACATTCTTACCTAAAACAAAGAAAGTTGCCTTGATACCATACTTAGAAAGTGTGTCTAATGCTTGATTTGTCGTTGTAGGATTTGGTCCATCATCAAAAGTCAAGGCCACCACTTTACGATTTTTCTTTTCAAAATAAGCTTTATAAAGTTCCGCATCCTTATCTAGCAAATATGAGGACTGAATAAGCTCAAAGAAACTAGATACTGGCAAGGCAATCTCATCCAGATTTTCAACTGCCTGACTTGGATAAAGGATAATCTGACTATCCTTATAATCAAAATTCCATGCAGACAGGTCTTGGTCAGACAAGCCTTTAACTATCTGATCAATCTTGTCTTGTTCTAATTTTTTATCCTGTAAGAAAGAAGTCAGTTCTTTTATCAGTTTCTCTTTAGCCTTACTAGAATCTGAAAATAATTTATCAAGGGTAAAAGATTTACCATCTTCTGTCAAATGCACTTTTGCCAGACTAGTTTTCTCTATCTCTTCAACTTTTGACGAAGTTAAATCATAGACTTGTTTCATCACACTTCGGTTGACAATCCCTTTTAAAGTCGAGTCCTGTTTCTCCGTATAATAAAAAACCAGATTTTCCTTATCCTCTAGATTGTCTTTAATATCCTGTGTCATGATTTCTTTTACAGATGAAATCACTTGCTCGCCTTGGAGAGGATAATAGGCAATCACTTCGGCTTGCCCTTTACGAAAATGATCCTTCTGATTTCCCTCACTCAATTGATCATCTTTCTCTTTTTTGAGCGTTTCAATTTTTTGCTCAAAACTTTGTTTCGTATAGACTTTGTAACCAATCATCGCCCCAAGGACACAAATGCTAACTGAAAAGATAGCTACTAGGGCTATTAAACTCATTCTTATCTTATCGTGATTCTCACGTTTTGCTCTACTTTTATCCATAAGACCATCATATCAAATTCAAGCTATAATTTCAATGATTAACGGAGATTAGTATAATATATCAAAAAAAGAGGGGCTGCCCTCTTTCTTCAATTCATTTATTTGACAGCTTCTTTCAAAGCATCAACCTTGTCCAGACGTTCCCATGGAAGGTCAATATCTGTACGTCCCATGTGTCCATAAGCCGCTGTTTGACGGTAGATTGGACGTTTAAGATCCAGCATTTGGATAATTCCTGCAGGACGAAGGTCAAAGATTTGACGCGCTGCTTTTTCAAGCTTGCTTTCAGCTACTGTCCCCGTACCGAAAGTATCGATACGAACAGAAACAGGTTGGGCAACACCGATTGCGTAAGCCAATTGCACTTCCGCTTTCTTAGCAAGACCCGCTGCAACAATATTCTTGGCAATATAACGAGCTGCATATGACGCAGAACGGTCAACCTTAGTCGCATCTTTCCCAGAGAAGGCACCACCACCGTGACGAGAGTAGCCACCATAGGTATCCACTATAATCTTACGACCAGTCAAACCTGAGTCTCCTTGAGGTCCACCGATTACAAAGCGACCAGTTGGATTGATGAAGAATTTTGTTTGCTCATCCAAGTAAGAGGCTGGAATAACCTCTTTGATAACCTTGCTAATAACATCATTGTGAATTTGTTCGTTGCTGACTTCTGGATCGTGCTGAGTAGAAATAACGACTGTGTCCACACGTACTGGACGGTCATTTTCATCATATTCAACAGTAACTTGAGATTTAGCATCTGGACGAAGATAGCTGATTTCACCAGATTTACGAAGTTCTGCTAAATGACGAACCAACTTGTGGCTTAGTGAAATTGGTAATGGCATAAATTCTTCAGTTTCATCCACTGCAAATCCAAACATGAGCCCTTGGTCTCCAGCCCCAATCAAGTCCAGTGGATCTTGGTCTGCATTTCCACGTACCTCCAAGGCTTCGTTAACCCCTTGGGCGATGTCAGGAGATTGTTCCACCAAAGATGGATGTACTCCCACCGTCTCAGCAGAAAATCCATATTCTGTATTGGTGTAACCAATCTCTGCAATGGTATCACGAACCACACGGTTAATATCCACATAGGCATTTGTAGAAATTTCACCAAAAACGTGGACTGAACCAGTATATACAGCTGTCTCAGCAGCAACGTGCGCCTCTGGATCCTTAGCTAAAATAGCATCCAAAATCGCATCTGAAATTTGGTCTGCAATCTTATCTGGATGCCCCTCAGATACAGATTCAGACGTGAATAATTTACGTTCTGACATAAAAATGTCCCCCCTTAAAAATAGTGTTATAGAGTTACAAAGTACTAGTAGGTATTTCCATTATCTTAGAGTTACGACGCGAAAGAAATAAAAACGATACTTTTTTATTTCTGAAGCTAGTAAGGCGCATAGGGTGTCCGCATTATAGTGGCAACCGTAGAATGATGAACGACTTTGGAGCCGTCATTCTTTGCGAATTACAAAGTACTGATAGGAAAACTTTTAATGATAAATGCCTACCATCTTATCGGGACTATATAACTTTACCATTATACCATTTTTAGGCGCAATTTGCAGTCTTTAATGTGATCTTTCAATATAGATATTTCGCTTTCATAAATAAAAAGGTTGGAGCTCAGCACTCCAACAATTGCCTTAAAATGTTTGGCGTTTTGCTTTACGCTCTGCACGACCACGAGCGCGATTTTCAGCACGCTTAGTTTTGCGGCGTTTTTCATCAACCGCCCATTGAATTTTTTTCTTATAACCTGGTTTGACTTTTTTCTTTTTCTTTTTGACCAGACCAATCATTTCGATATCAAGCTTATCTTGCTTCTTCTCACGGTTAGCACGACGATCTCGGTCATAGGTATCTTGAAATTCTCCGTCTTTAACCATCTTAGGAGTAAACTTGATTCCCAATTTCTCCAACTCACGGATATCCGAATCATCGCTTGGCTGATAAAGAGTAATAGCTGTACCTGGTAGGCCATTTCGTCCAGTACGACCAACACGGTGAACAAAGAAGGACAAATCTTGCGGAATGGCATCATTGATGACATGGCTGACACCTTCAATGTCAATCCCACGAGCTGCCAAGTCTGTTGCGACAATGTACTCAAAATCCAGATTTTTCACCTGGTTCATGATACGTTTGCGTTCACGAGGGGCAATATCTCCATGAATCTTTGCCACCTTCAAACCTTGAGCAGTCAGGTAAGCATGCAATTCATCAGCACGCATTTTAGTATTGACAAAAATCATTGCCAAATAAGGCTGCATCAACTGAGTCAACTGATAAATTTGAGCGTTCTTGTCACGTCCTTTAGTAGAAATCAACCAATTATCAATAGTGTCAGAAATGACCGTTTTGGTCTTGATTTTCTCCATAACAGGATTTGACAAGTATTTTTTCAAGAATGGTTGCAACTTTTGTGGAATAGTCGCTGAGAAAACCATGAATTGCAGATCTTTTGGAAGACTTCCAGCAATCTTATCAACAGTTTCCAAGAATCCCATATCCAAGGTCATGTCTGCCTCATCGACCACAAAGGTCGTGGCCTTGTGAATAGCCAGGTCACCAGATTTAACCAAGTCGTAGATACGGCCTGGTGTTCCTATAACAATATGAGGCTGATTACTTGCCAATTTCTCAATCTGGCGAGCCTTATCCGTACCACCCACATAATTAACCACACGAATTTCCACTTCTGAGTGGGCAGCAATCTGACGGGCCGCTTGGTAAATTTGAGTAGCCAACTCACGACTTGGTGCAGTAATGACTGCTTGTACACTATCGCTAGCTTCATCTAATTGCTGGAAAATCGGTAACAAGAAAGTGTGAGTTTTACCTGAACCTGTTTTTGATTCACCGACTAGGTCACGACCTACCAAAACAATAGGAATCAACTTATCTTGTACCTCTGTTGGAGTTGTAAATTTTAACTCCTCCAAGGCTTCTCTAATATAGTTTTTAAATTGAAATTTCGTAAATGACATAATATCCTCGATTCTATCTATCTTATCAATTATACCACATTTTATTCCATTTCAGTAGTCTCACTTATAGAGCTTACTTTCAGTAGCTTTTCTAGTCAGAAAAAGGCTGGAATTTGAGAATCCCAACCTCTTTTCAATCTTTATTTCCAGTTTAACATAGCATTCAAGCCATAGTGATCACTCACTTGTGGACTCGTATTACCATCAAATACGACATGTAAATTTTCCACTGTTAACTCCTTGGTAGTAAAAACATAGTCGATTCGAAGGGGTTCAGTGTTCCCTTTCCAGCCATCAATTTCTGGTGGAACGGTATAGCTACCGCTTTTCTCTTGAGCAACTTCAAAGGCATCTTGTAATCCTAATGGACTAGCTAAAATAGCTTGGTAGCCTTCCTGTCCAGCTGGGTTGTTAAAATCTCCAGCTAATAAAAGTGGCTTGTTCAATTCTTTCAAGACATCCTCAAATCGTGCCCATTCTTCTTGGAAACCTTTATCCCACCAAGAAAGGTGGACACTAGCAACTGCAAGCTCCTTACCATCAACTACAGTTTCAGCCAAGGCAACACGACGAGTATGATAGTCTGTTGGATCATCCACATCTGAGACCAAAATTTCTCTAGCTTCAATCGGTGTTTTAGACAAGATAGCCACACCTTCATGGTAGCGGTCATAACCGATATGGTTATAAGCCCAAGTCCAATAGTAATTTTTTCCTTGATCTGACAACTTTTCAACCAAAAGTCTAACATAGTGGTCTTGATGAATAGGCTCAGCTGCTGGCAAAGCTTGATAAAGGTCATTCACCTCCACCTCTAGCGAAGTGATCTCCTGATTGATTTCTTGAAAACAAATTAAATCATAGTCCTTTTCAAGAATATCTTCAAGCAAGAGCTGGAATTTTTTCTCAGCTTCTTTTTCCATCCAGCTATGAGTATTGAGTGTTAAAAATTTCATGCTTTTCTCCTAAAACAAGAGGTTGGAAAACAGCTTCCAACCTCAAGTGTATTACAATTCTACTTTAGCAACTGCTGTTTTAGCTGCAAGAGAACCTGTTTGTTCTAATTTAACTGATTTAATAGCTTCAGCATTTGTGAAGACAACGACTGTTGAAGTTTCACGACCTGCTGCACGGATAGCATCCAAGTCAGCTGTGACAAGAAGATCACCTGCTACAACTTTTTGTCCTTCAGCAACATGAACGGTAAATGGTTTTCCTTCAAGACTTACTGTGTCCAAACCAATGTGAACCAATACTTCAAGACCTGCTTCAGTCACAAGACCAAGAGCATGTTTTGTAGGGAAGATGCTTGATACAGTACCTGAAACTGGAGATACAATGTTTCCATTTGCTGGTTCTACTGCAAATCCATCACCCATCATTTTTTGAGCAAATACTGGATCTTTTACTTGTTCCAAAGCAACAACTTGACCGTCTGCTACTGAGTAAACTTCCTCAGTAAGCCCTTTGAATTGAACAGTGTTTTGTTGCGCTTCTGTCATTTGACTTGGAAGAGTTTCAGGAATGATTTCACCTGAATCAAGGATATCTTGGATATCAGATTTCAATACGTCTGCTTTTGGACCGTAGATAGCTTGAACTCCTTGTCCTTTCATGACAAGACCCATAGCTCCTTCTGCTTTCCATTGTTCTGCATCACCGACTTTATCAGCATCTTTAACAGTTACACGAAGACGAGTCATACATGCATCAACATCAACGATGTTTGCACGACCACCAAGAAGGTTGATAATGTTTACAGCTTGAGAACCTGCTGCAACTTTCACTTCGCTGCCAGCTTCTTCTGAACCTTCAGCAGTTTCGTAGTTTCCGTTACGTCCTGGAGTTGCGTAGTTGAATTTTTGAATCATGAAGTTTGCAATAAAGTACATGATTACGGCAAAGAGAACAGTTACCCAAACGAAGTTAACGATATCCATACCGATACCAGCGCTAATCGCAATAGGTGTACGAGTCAAGAACTCGATTGAACCAAATGAGTGCATACGTAGGTTTACAACGTCAGCCATAGCGAAGGCAGCACCTTGAACAAGTGAATAAACAAGATACATAGGTGTTGCTACAAACATGAACATGTATTCGATTGGTTCAGTAACCCCTGTCAAGAATGTTGCAAGAGCTGTCGCAATCATCATACCTTTGTATTTGTGTTTCTTGTCAGCATCAACATTACGGTAGATAGCCACAATCACACCCATCAAGATACCGAATGAACCAATCATTTGTCCAACTTTGAAACGAGCTGGGTGAACAGTATCTAACAATTGTTGGTAGTGACTTGCATCTGTACCTTTAAGGTTCACAAGGTCTGTTACCCATGCAAGCCATAGTGGGTCTTGACCAAATACTTGAGTGCCTTTAGCTGCACCTGTCAAAATCTCATAAGTACCACCAAGAGCTGTGTAGTTCATTGGGATTGTTAACATGTGGTGAAGACCAAATGGCAAGAGCAAACGTTCCAATGTACCATACAAGAATGGTGCAAGGATTGGAGCAGTTTCTTGTGAGTTGGCAATCCAGATACCAAAGCTATTGATACCTGTTTGCACTACTGGCCAGAAGGCAGCAAGTAAAATTGCAGCGATTGCTGAACGAAGAATAACTACAAATGGTACAAAACGTTTCCCGTTGAAGAATGAAAGTGCATCAGGAAGTTTACGGAAGTTGTAGTATTTATTGTAAGCAGTTGCCCCTACAAAACCTGAGATAATCCCTACGAACACACCCATGTTCAAGGCAGGTGCTTCCATAACGCTAATGAAGTAATCAGCAACTTTGATTGATCCACCAAAGAGAGTTGTTACCATAGCTTCTGGATTTTTCAACATATCTCCTGATACACCAAAGATTGTACCAGTGATACGGTTAATCAAGATGAAGGCAAGACCAGCGGCGAAAGCACCACCAGCACGTTCTTTAGCCCAGCTTCCTCCAATGGCTAGGGCAAACAAAATGTGAAGGTTACCGATAACCCCCCAACCAATTTGCTCAAGAATTCCACCTGTGATAACAAGTGGTGCAAAAGTTGGGTTAATCATCACAAGTGACTTACCGATTGAAATCATCAAACCAGCAGCTGGCATAACAGCGATAACCACCATCAAAGCCTTACCGAATTTTTGCCAAAACTCGAAAGACAAGACATTTTTGAATGTATCTTTCATCATTCAAATCTCCTTTATTTTTATTTAGGCAAACGTTTTACGAAAACGTTTGCACTTAACTATGTATTAATTATACCACTTTAATTTTTTTTGTAAAGGCTTTTATAAAAAAAAGTATACTTTTTTCTAAAATTTTTCTAGCAAAAAAGGAGATATTAAAATCTCCTCAAATATACTTATATTTATTTTAGATTTTCAAGAAACGTCTCATTGAAATTCCTGATCCCAGTGAACCAATAAAAATTCCAATAACAAACAATAAGGCAATCATCAGTGGACTGAATACCTCTGGTGAAATCATTGAAAGGTTTTGACCAACTAATGACTTATTAACCGATTGGTAAACCATTTGATAAACAACAAATACTAAAACTGATGGAAGGGTTGCGCCAAATAATCCGATGAAAGCACCCTCAAGTAGGAATGGTCCTCGGATATAGCTATTCTTAGCACCAACCAAGCGCATAATTTGAATTTCTCGACTGCGGGAAATAATTGTAATACGAATGGTATTAGAAATCAAGAAGACTGCTATGAAAATCAAGAGGCCCGCAATCACTAGTCCCCAGACACGAATAAATGAGGCTAACTTAAACAAGCGTTCTGTATTGGCACCACCATCTTGAACTTCTGATACACCTTCAATTTTCTTAGCCTCTTCCGCTACTGTCTTTACATCACTTGGTGTGTTAGTATCTACTATATATGCATCATAGAGAGGATTGGCATCACCTTCAAAGATTTTCCAGTTGTCCCCCATTGTCTCAGTTAATTTTTCATATTGTTCTTCTTTACTTGAAAAGGTAACACTCTTAACTGTAGACATACCCTTCAAGGAATTATATACCTTGTGGTAGTCATTATTTGTAACAGTTTGACCTTCTTTTTCAATAGTTTCACTATTATCGGCTACATCCTTACGAATGTATACCATTACTCGGACATTATTTTCAATATCTGTAGCTAGTTTCGCTGTATTGAAAATAACAGAGGCAAATATTGCAACCAAGGTCAAAGTAATCATAACTGAACTGACAGCAGCCACTGTCATCCAGCCATTTCGTTTCAAACTTTTTAGCGATTCAAATAAATGACGAAAAAATCTACTAATCATCGTATCCGTACTCTCCTTTTGATTCATCACGAACAACACGGCCATTTTCAATGGCAATGACACGGTGGCGCAAGGTATTTACAATCTGGCTATTATGAGTTGCCATCAAAATAGTTGTCCCTTGTAGGTTAATCCGTTCCAAGAGATTCATGATTTCCCATGAATTATCTGGGTCCAAGTTTCCTGTTGGTTCATCGGCTATCAATACTTTTGGATTATTTACAATAGCACGCGCAATCGCAATACGCTGTTGTTCTCCACCTGAGAGCTCATTTGGGAAAGAACGAACCTTATGCTTCAATCCAACCAAGTCCAAAACTTCCATCACACGTTTTTTGATAATACGGCGATTTTCCCCAATTACTTCCATAGCGTAAGCAATATTTTCATAGACAGTTTTCTTTGGCAAGAGTTTATAATCCTGAAAAACAACCCCAACACTACGACGTAGAAGAGGGACATCTTTCTTCTTAATCTTAACCAGATTAAAACCAGCAACTGATAGACTTCCTTTATCGATTTTTACTTCACGATATAGAGAACGAATAAAGGTTGACTTCCCTGCTCCTGAAGGTCCTACGATGTAAGCAAATTCCCCTGGTTGAACACTGACCGAAACACCGCGTAGGGCAGTCGTTCCGTTGTCGTATTTTTTGACGACATCTCTCATTTCAATAATTGACATGTGAGTTCCTTTCTATCTTAGCTAATTCGCCACTTAAGATAGGCATCGATAAAACCATCTAGGTCCCCATCCATGACCTTATCTACCTGAGCAACTTCAAAGCTAGTTCGATGATCTTTTACCATAGTATATGGTGTGAAAACATAAGAACGGATTTGACTTCCCCATGTGATTTCCTTTTTCTCACCCTTGAGGGAATCAACTTCCGCAGCTTTCTTTTCTTGCTCCATTTGATAGAGCTTAGCCTGCAACATCTTCATGGCACGATCTCTATTTCCATATTGGGTACGATCGACCGTTGACTGGACGACAGTTCCAGTTGGAATGTGTGTTAAACGTACACCCGTTGAAACCTTATTGACGTTCTGTCCACCAGCACCACCTGAACGGAAGGTATCCATCTTGATATCATCTTCACGTATTTCCACTTCAATGGTATCATCCAACTCAGGCATCACTTCTACAGATGTAAAAGATGTATGGCGACGTTTGGCAGAGTCAAATGGCGAGATTCGCACCAGACGGTGCACACCCATTTCCGACTTGAGAAGACCATAAGCATTAGGTCCTTCAAATGATAAAGTTACCGACTTAATACCAGCCTCATCTCCTGCTTGGTAATCCAAGACTTCTACTTTAAAGCCTTTAGCATTACCATATCGAGTGTACATACGAAGCAACATATCACCCCAGTCTTGAGCCTCTGTACCACCAGATCCTGGATGGATTTCCAAAATGGCATTATTATGGTCATAAGGTTCTGACAAGAGAAGGGTCATCTCATAGCTGGTCATCATCTTATCGAGTTCTGATAACTGTTCGACTAGTTCCTCATGAACTGACTCGTCTTCAGCTAAAAAGTCTAATAAAATTTCAACTTCATCCTGCAACTCTTCCATTTTATGGAAGGTATTGTAGGTATTTTTTAATTCATTTAATTCTTGCGACGTTTTTTGAGCCGCGATATTATCGTTCCAAAAATCAGGTTCTGTCATCTTGTTTTCCAAGATGGCAATCTCTTCCTCTAAACCTTCGAGGTCAAAGAGACCCCCTGAAAGAAGCTAATTTTTCACGATTTGCGTCAATTTTCTGACGAATTTCTGAAATGTCCATAAATACTCCTTTTTTGTATCGTTTTATTATACCATATTCTCTCATTTCTTTCCATCTTTTGCTCTACTCCCCTTTTCATGAAAAAAGAAGCCTTTCGGCTTCCCTTCTTACAAGACTTTTGCTGAAGTACGAGTGATTTCTTCTACTTGAATATTCTCTGATTCAAATTTTTCTTTCAAGGCTGGTAAATCAATTGAGCCATCAATTTGAACTTCGATAATCACCTTACCATCTTTACGTGGAATATTGACTGTATGAGAGATATTCAAATTTTCTTCAACGATTAGAGAAACAATTTTACCAAGAACGCCAACTTCATCTTCTGTAACGAAGCGCACACGAATTCCTTCTTCACCATAACCAGCAATTTCAAGAAAGGCTTGGAAAACGTCACGATCCGTAATAACTCCGTAAACTTGATGGTTATCTACTACAGGAAGAATCCCAATCTTATTTTTCAACATCAGATAAGTTGCATCTTCAAGGCTCGCATAGCCTGAAACAGTGACAACATCGCGAATCATGACATCTTTCACTTTTGTCTTATTTAGAAGATAGTTCATCTCATAGATAGAAAGACTTGTTGCTTTTGATGGACTTGCTTGGGCAATGGTTCCCTCAGTCACCAAACCAACCAATTGATCATTTTCGATAACAGGCAAGCGGTGCAACCCTTGCTCTCTCATCAAATCTGCTGCATGAGATACTGTTGTATCTGGACTAATATACACTACCTTGCGGGTCATAAAATCTTTAACTGCCATGAGACTTCTCCTTTTCTATTCTTATCCCTATTATACAATCTTTTTGTAAATCTATCAAACGCTTACATTTCTTTTTCAAAATTCAGAAAAGTATGAATAAGCTAGCAAAAAGAGCTCTGAATTCGAGCTCTGTGAATGAAGGATAGAGAGCTTCATTCTGTTTTGTTTCAATGATTAGAAGCTAACCCTCCAGTGCAGATGAAAATTGCTTCGTAATCTCCATCCGCCGACTAAAACAATCCACTGGATTCTGATGATTGCTTCACAATCTCCATCCGCAACCTAAACTAGTCTCCCAGACTATGCGAAGATTGCTTACGCAATCTTCATCTACCGACTAAAACAATCCACTGGATTGTTTTAGCCACCTAGATATGCTTTTCTGACTTCTTCTGATGAGGCGAGTTCTTTTCCTGTTCCTGATAGGACAATTTTTCCTGTTTCCAATACATAGCCTCGGTCAGAGATTGCAAGTGCCTTATTGGCATTTTGTTCAATCAAGAGGACGGTTGTTCCTTGTTTCTGGATATCTTGAATGATATCAAAAATCTCTTGGATAAAGATTGGGGCAAGTCCCATTGATGGTTCATCTAAAAGAAGAAGTTTTGGTGTTGACATAAGAGCTCGTCCCATGGCAAGCATTTGTTGTTCCCCTCCTGAAAGAGTGGCTGCATCTTGGTTCTTGCGTTCTTCAAGACGTGGGAAACGTGAGAAAACCTTCTTCAAGTTAGCTTGATTTTCTTCACGATTTTTCTTTAAGAAAGCTCCCATTTCAAGATTTTCCATAACAGTCAAGCCAGGGAAGACGTGGCGTCCTTCTGGTACTTGTGAAAGACCACCTGCCACGATTTTCTGAGCTGGCATTTTTTGGATTTCTTGACCTAAAAATTCAATCTTTCCTGAACTTGGTCGAACCAAACCAGACAAGGTACGGAGAATGGTTGTCTTACCTGCACCATTGGCACCGATAAGGGAAACAACTTCTCCTTCATTCACTTCAAAGCTTACATCACGGACTGCTTGGATCATACCGTAATGCACAGAAAGATTATCAACTTTTAACATAGACATTAGGCTTCACCTCCTAGATAAGCTTCGATAACGCGTTTATTGGTCTTAATTTCGTCTGGAGTTCCCTGAGCAATCAAACGACCGTATTCAAGTACGTAGATACGTTCTGTTACTTCCATAACCAGATTCATATCGTGTTCAATCAGCATGATCGTAATCTTAAATTCATCTTTGATACGACGAATTAACTCAGTCAATTCCGCTGTTTCCTGTGGATTCATACCTGCTGCTGGTTCATCCAAAAAGAGAATTTTAGGTTCCGTAGCGAGGGCACGAACAATTTCCAAACGACGTTGTTGTCCGTAGGCAAGGTTTTTAGCAAGAGTTTCTGCATCACCATCTAAATCAAAGATTTTCAGCAATTCCAAAGCTTTAGCCTTTAATTCTTTTTCACTCTTGTAAAAAGCTGGCAATCGTAAGAAACTAGCAAAAACATGTTGTTTGTGATGGTTGCCAAAGGCAATCAAAACATTGTCCAAAACGGTTAAATCTTTAAAGAGACGGATATTTTGGAAAGTACGTCCAAGTCCCAAAGAAGCAATCTTATATGGTGCCTTTCCATTCAAAAGGTGACCATCAAGGGTAACTGTTCCCTCACTTGGTTCATAAACACCCGTCAAGAGGTTGAAAAGGGTAGTTTTACCAGCTCCGTTTGGACCGATTAGTCCAACCAATTCCCCTTCGTTCAATTCAAGAGTCACATCTCCAACAGCTGTTAGACCGCCAAAATGTTTGGTTAACTGTTTTACTTCAAGTAATGCCATTAGTTTTGTTCCTCCTTCTTAGATTTTTTAAAGAAACGTGATAGGCTCAATTCCCATGTTCCAAGGAGTCCACCTGGTCTGAAAATCATTACCAATACCAAGGCCAAAGCGTAGATAATCATACGCACGCTAGCAACATCTTGGAGAAGCATATTCAAAATTCCAAGAACAATAGCTGAAACAATGGCACCTGTAATGGAACCAAGTCCACCAAATACAACAATAATCAAAACATTGATTGAGTTGATGAAGGTGTAATCTTTCGGTACAACAGAGCCGATAAATCCTGCCTGAAGTGACCCAGCAATACTTGCAGTGATGGCACCAAAGACAAAAGCGATGATTTTAATTTTAGTCGTATTAACCCCAACTGACTCAGCAGCGATTTCATCCTCACGAACAGAGAGGGTTGAACGACCAATTGGACTTCGCAAAAAGTTCAAGGTTGCAATAGTCGTAATCACGACAAAGAAATAAACCATTGGCCAAGTTGTAAAGTTTGGAATTCCCAAGATACCTGCCGCACCATTTGTAAGGCTTCCACCATTGATAATAAAGATACGGATAATTTCAGAAACACCTAGAGTCGCTACCGCAAGATAGTCTCCCTTCAAACGCAAGGTTGGAATTCCGACAAGCAAGGCAACTGCTCCTGAAAGCAAAGCACCTAAAAGCATAGCTCCAAAGAAGGCACCGTAGGTTGGTGATTTAGAACCAATAATCGCTGCTGCATAGGCACCAATCGCCATGAAACCAGCATGACCAAGTGAAAATTGTCCTGAAAAACCAACGATTAAGTTGAGACCAACAGCAAGAATAATATTAATTCCGATTTGTTGTAAAATCTGTACATAGAATAGATTGAGCACTCCAACTGAAACCAGTACACTAATCAAGCCATAGCCAGCTAACAAAAGGAGTAACCATAGAATATTAACTTTTAAATTTTCTTTCATCGTTTACACCTTCTCTTTCACATTCTTACCAAGGATACCAGCTGGGCGGACAATCAAGATCAACAACAAGATTCCATAAACAATGGCATCACGGAAGTCTGACATCCCAAAGGCTGTCGCAAAGGTTTCCAATAGACCAATTACAAATCCACCGAGAGCTGCACCAGGAATAATTCCGATACCACCAAGTACTGCGGCAACGAAAGACTTAAGACCTGGAGTAACCCCCATCAAAGGCTCAAGAGAGTTATAATAGAGGGCAATCAGAACACCAGCTGCACCCGCAAGTGCTGAACCCAAAGCGAAGGTAAAGCTGATAGTACGGTTTACATTGATCCCCATCAATTGCGCTGCATCGCTATCTACGGATACCGCACGCATTGCTTTCCCCATCTTAGTCTTTTGAACAATAACTTGTAGCAAAATCATCAAAATCAAGGAAATCGCCAAAATCATTAACTGTACATTCGTTAAGCTAATTGGTCCCAAATCATAGCGCACTGTTTGAATCGCTTGAGGGAAGGCACGAGTATTAGCACCAACCAGATAGACCATCCCATATTCTAATAGGAAAGAAACCCCAATAGCTGTAATCAAAACCGCAATACGAGTAGAGTGACGTAAAGGTCGGTAGGCAAGGAACTCAATCACGACACCAAGAATGGCTGTCGCTAGCATAGCTACAATAAGAGCTACAAAGAAATTCATTTGGAAAGAATTAATCAAGAAATAGCCGATAAAGGCTCCCATCATATAAATATCACCGTGGGCGAAGTTGATGAGCTTGATAATCCCGTAAACCATGGTATAACCTAGGGCTAACAGCGCATAAACACTACCTAGAATCAAACCATTTACTAGTTGTTGGAGCATAAGATTCACTCTTTCTATTTATAATTTTGAGGGTTTTCCCTCACTTTTTGATAGGTTCTTATACTCAATAAAAATCAAAGAGCAAACTAGGAAACTAGCCACAGGCTGTACTTGAGTACGGCAAGGCGACGTTGACGCAGTTTGAATTTGATTTTTGAAGAGTATTAAACATCGAAACAGGGAGTGAGTCAAAGGCTCATTCCCTATTTCAACATTTTTCTATTATGGTTTTACAACTTCTGCTGCTTCAACTTTACCATTGTTCATGGTCATCATGTAAGCAGTTTTGACTGTGTTATGGTCTGCATCGAAGCTTGTTTGACCAGTTACACCTTCAAAGTTTTTTGTTTTAGCAAGGTTATCCTTGATTTCACCAGAGTTTTTAGCACCTTTGGCAGCGTTTGCTACAAGGTGAACTGAGTCATAAGCCAAGGCTGCAAATGTTGAAGGTTCTTCATTGTACTTAGCACGGTAAGCATCAAGGAAGGCTTTGGCTTTAGCTGAAACTTCTACAGTAGTTGAGAAGCCAGAGATAAAGTAGATATTTGATGCTCTTTCAGCAGTTGCTTGTTGTACAAACTCTTCACCGTTAAATCCATCACCACCAACGATTGGTTTGTCAATTCCCATACCACGCGCTTGGTTTACAATTTTACCAGCTTCAGTGTAGTAACCAGGAAGAACGATAGCATCAAAGTCTTTCCCTTTCATTTTTGTAAGGGCTGCTTGGAAGTCTGTATCACCTGCTACGAAAGTTTCATCTGCAACGATTTCACCCTTGTATGATTCACGGAAAGATTTAGCAATACCTTTAGCATAGTCACTGGCATTGTCAGTGTAAAGAACAACTTTCTTAGCGTTTAATTTTTCAGAAACATAGTTTGAGATAATTTTTCCTTGGAAGCTATCTTGGAAAGTTCCGATAAAGAGGTAATCTTGACCTTTAGTCAATCCATCTTGAGTCGCACTTGGCGAAATCAATGGAACACCTGCTTTTGTAGCGTTCGCTACCGCAGCTGCAGTTGCACCAGATGTTGCAGGTCCTACGATTGCTGATACTTTAGATTGGGTTACAAGGTTAGTTGTTACTGAAGCAGCCTCAGCTGTTTCAGACTTGTTATCTTTATCGACTACTTCGATTTGTTTTCCATCGATACCACCTGCGGCATTAATTTCATCAACAGCAAGTTGGGCACCTTTTTGTTCAGATGTTCCGTAGGCAGCTACGGCACCAGTTTCTTCGAAGTTAAATCCGATTTTGATTGTCTTTTCATCTACTGAGTTACCAGCAGCGTTTGACGCTCCAGACTTCACTTCTCCACAGGCTGCAAGAAGTGCTACACTTGCAAGCGCCACAAACGATAGGGCAAATTTTTTCTTCATCTTTTTTGTCTCCTTATTTCTTAAATAAATAGCATGTTAAGAATATACCGAATTATCAGAAAATTGTCAACACTTTTCTTGAACTTTTTCGATGATAACGTTTTCCTCTCGATAAAGATTGCCAACAAAGGGTGTTTCCAGCTCTTGGATATGACAAACTCTGACTTTTTTTATAAACTTTTCCTTGCTCAAGCGCCCGACCAATTCCTCCACTTCTTGAGTTGGAACATAAAGTTGCAAGTAACGATGTTTTTTAGAATGGTAACAAATATCACCGTATTCCTTTAGTTTTTTTGCATCTCGATTGTAATAAAGATAGACAATTAATCCAGAGCGTTCTGCTTTTTCAAACATAATAAATCCTCTTCCTAAGAAATCTCTCCCTATTATATCAAAAAAAGCAAACCCAGTCGAGTTTGCCTTCTATCATCATTAGTTCAATGAATTGTTGGCCATGATTTCATCAATAAAGCCATATTCAAGTGTTTCTTGGGCACTCATCCAGTTATCGCGTTCTGCATCTGCGTGGACTTTTTCGATTGACTGACCTGAATTTTCAGCCAAGATTTTTTCCAAAGTGTTACGAGTTTTAAGCAAGTGTTCTGCAGCGATAGCCATATCGGTTTGTTGGGTACCACCACCTGTTCCACCCATTGGTTGGTGAATCATGTATTCTGCATTTGGAAGCATGAAACGTTTGCCTTTTGCTCCACTTGATGCGATAACAGTCCCCATAGATGCTGCCATCCCCATAACGATAGTTTGGACATCCGCTTTGATAAAGTTCATGGTATCAACGATTGCCAAACCAGCTGAAACGGAACCACCAGGTGTATTGACATAAAGGTAAATATCTTTTGTACTATCTTGGGCATCCAGGAAAAGCAATTGGGCAATAACAGAGTTAGCCATGTTGTCTTCAACTGGACCAGTCAGCATAATGATGCGGTCTTTTAGAAGACGTGAGTAAATATCGTAGGAACGTTCTCCACGGCTTGTTTGTTCAATAA
>CAUQNI010000007.1:0-85332 GCA_963519555.1 uncultured bacterium | reverse complement strand
GCTATTGGAAATCTCTAGCTTTTTTGTGGCTGAGAACTATTTTGTCCCAGACTCTAATCTATATCTCGTATAAAATCACCAATTTTTCTTACAATCTCAGTAACAAGAGCATTTCCCATAAAGAACATTCTCATTTTATCAGAAACATCTACAATAGATCCGTCTGTTAGTTTCTTTTTAGCGGTCCAATTATCTGGAAAATCTTGAAGGCGTTCGGCTTCAACTGGAGTCAGAAGACGATATTTACCATTAACTTTAAGAAAATGGGTAGAACGATTAACGGTACCTTCAGAAGTTAACATTGTACGACCAGGTAAATTTAAATCGTCATAAGGAGCCATTCCTCCTTCTGAATAGATATAAGTATGGCCATCGGCAGAAGTACGTTCTATTCGCTTAGGGCCACGTAGGAATTGAAATTTTTCCAATTTTGCTGGATTTGTAATGAAATATTTCTCTGCTACATCCTCTTCATCTTGAAGAATTTCACCTAATGTAATTGGTTTTCCATTAAAGTTAGCTTCTGTGTCGATAGAGTAGTATTTTCCATATCTCATAATACCAGTGTTCCAGACAGTACCTGTAAAATTATCAGATACTTCTACGATATCCTCTCCAAGTTCATGAAAAACATGTCGGTTTTTCACAGGAATATTTTTTATTGGAAATTGAGTAGCAAATAGACCTGTTCTAAACAAATATTCATCATATTTATGTTCTTCAAAAATGAAATCATTATGTTCAAACTGATTATCAATTAATCTAGCGAATTCTGTATCATTGCGATAAACGAAGAAGAAAACTCGACGACGTCTTTGACTGCGTCCGTAATCAGCTGCGTTGATAACTCTCCATTCAACTGAGTATCCTAAATTATTGAAGGTAGTCAACATGATTGCGAAGTCTCTTCCTCGTTGTTTAGAAGGGGCTTTTAGCAATCTGTCAACGTTTTCGAGAATAAGATATTTAGGTTTAATGTTTTCAGTGGCACGAATGATTTCCCAAAAGAGGACACCTTTTTTTCCTTCGATACCCTTTTCATTCTTCTTACTTCTGGCAACAGAATAATCTTGGCAAGGAAAACCTCCTACAATCATATCTGCATCCATTTTCGAAAATTCTTCGTCTGTAATATCAGAAATGTTAATGTTAATATTTTCACTGTCAGGGAAGTGAAAATTGTAGACTTCGAATGCATCTTGTGATTTACGAGATGGTTCCCACTGATTTGCCCATTTAGTTTCGAAATATTCTCTATCTGAGTTCTCGAGTCCAACTCGGAAGCCTCCTACTCCGGCAAATAATTCTAGTACTTTCATTTTTTCTCCTATCCTTATTTTCTAATTATATAATATTTTTGTGAATCGATCAAGTATTTATTACTAGATCTTGATATAATGATTAATAGAATAACATTTGAGGTGGATTATGGCAGATCATGTATTTTCTATGGAAGAAGTCTTACGGATACTAAATCCTATTGTAGGAAAGACTCTTGGTGAAGTAGATAGAAATAATGTTTTTAACAAAACAGAGAAAAAACCTAAAATTACAGGAATAGCTGGAGATGTGATTGAACAGTCTGTTTTTGGCTATCCCGCTGATGTAAAGCAGGAAGCCGACTTGTTAATTGATGGTAGACCAGTAGAGTTAAAAACTACAGGGTTGAAAAGAGTTTCTTCACGAAATAAAAGTGGATATGCCATAGAGGCGAAGGAACCAATGAGTATCACGGCGGTGTCGTTAGATAAAATTGCTCAACAAGATGATTTTTATGATTCAACCTTATGGCATAAACTAGAAGAATTGTTATTAGTTTATTATTTATACGATTCAGACAAAACTGTACCTGCTTCAGAATATTTTCATTTTCCAATACAAGGCTTTCAATTTTTTAAATTTAGTGAAGAAGATCAAATAATTTTAGAAAATGATTGGAAAATCGTAAGAGATTTTGTTAAGAAAGTTGAGAAAAAAAATTTAAATAAGCAAGAAGAGTTCCCTAAAATTTCTAAGCTAAGAACAGAAATGTCTTTTATGGATACTGCTCCGAAATTTCCAAATTCACCAAGATTTAGACTGACTAAAAATTATGTTACCACTATTGTACAAGAACATTTTGGAAAGGAATTTCAACCTCTTCTACCAGATAAAAAGTTTTCAAATTTATCTGAGTTGAAAAGGATTCTTTCCAATCTATCTAAAGAATTTACCGGTAAAACAATCAAAGAAATAGCAGATTTTTTGGATGTTCGCATAGAATTATCAAAAAATGGCAAAGTGTCAAAAAGTATCTCTTTAAGAATATTAGCTAAAATGTTTAGTAATCAAGCAAATAAAATTGAAGATATTATGCTATTTCATAAATTTGGTTTTAAGTCTAAAACGATTGTACTGACAGATAAAAATAAACGTACTGAAGACACGAAGCTTTTAATGGTTGATTTTGATGAGTGGTTGGATAATGATATAGAATTTGAGTTTACTTCTATAAGAGATTATTTTTCAGAACAGAGATTCCTATTTAGTGTTTTTAAAGAAGGAAGTACAGGACTTTATGAGGATAATATTTTTTTAGGTTTTAAGATAATTAGTTTTGATGATGACTTTATTGAAAGAGAAGTAAAGCCAGTCTGGGAACAAGTTAGATATTTAATTAAGAATAACAAGTTGGAGCTGGTTATTGAAAAAGATAAAAATGGAATGCCTAAAGTAAATAATAACGGGATTATTATTGAGGCTCCGAATTTCCCAAAATCAAGAGATTACGATGTATTTCTTAGAGGATCCGGGAAAGATTCCACAGCTAAGCCATTAGAAATCAATGGACTAAAAATGTATCATCAATTTGTTTGGATAAAAGGTATTTATCTTGCAGAGATGTTAAATGCTACAGAATTTTTATAATTAAAAAGTAAATGGTGAGAAATGAAATGACTAAAAGTTTATTTAAGAATGAGCACCTGTTTAAAGTAGTTTTCACAGAAATAATTTCATAATAAAGATAGTGTTACATTAGTGGAGAATTGTGTTAAAATTAGAGGGGGAGAGGTATGTATTTTTGGATTTCAATAGTTGCTACAATAGTTATTGCCTATATAGTCGGGAATAAAAAGGAAGTTAAAAAAATATGGAATTATATTCTACTACTTTTTTTGATAATCGATGCTTGGTTTATAGGACAGAAGCTAATAGAAGTTCTACCTAAATTTTTTAATTGGATAATCCAATATTTACAGAATATGGTATCAAGTCTAGATGCTGTGATTTTAGTTGCACTGATAACTGGTTTGATTTCTCTATTGAATTCATTCTATTCAAAATATTCCGATAACAAGAGCAAACGAAGAGAATATTTGGCAACTAAGCGAGAAGAACCATATACTGAGTTTATTAGCCTAGTATATAAGATAAGCCAAAACAATCACAATCATAAATATACAGATAAAGAACTGATAAAAGACATCCAAAGTTTTAATAGTAAGATTACACTTTGGGGATCTCCTAAAGTAGTAGATAAATGGATTAAATTTAGGAAGAGTTCTTTGACCGTAGGGAAAGAAACAGCCTCGGAGGAAAATTTAATTTTAATTGAAGAAGTTATGAATGAAATGCGTAAAGATTTAGGGGTCAAATCGGTTAATAAAGGTAATTTATTATCAATTTTTATAAATGACATAGAGAAAGTAATAAAGAAATAGAATGAGTATCAACTACAAATATTTGTAAAAAATAGTAAGGAATACTTCATAAGTTTGTATCAATAAAACTTGACTTTTGAATACTAAAGGTGTACAATCCTTTAAAAGGTGGTGATTATATTGCAAAATTTTTGCCATTTTGGGGGCCACCCCTAGTCCTTACAATTGTCTAAAAGGTATTTATAATATACAAGAGTAAGACTTATTCGTGTAAAAGTACTATTGAATGGAGCACACCATGGTACGTAGGGAAGAATTTCGTCATCCCATGGAACTCGATGGTTGAGAGATACGATGTCAAAAGATGTCGCATTTATATAATTATGCGAAATAGGCTGATTAGTGCCTTAAATCTTCAAAGTGATTTTAAAATAAAGCAGACTAATGTGCTACGTCTGCTTTTTTCTTTGTTGAATATGGGTAGGAATAATCTTCAAAGTAGATTAATACTGACTTTGAATTGGATTCTCTCAATTGTTTTTAGCATTTCTACATGTTCACTATCTTTTTGTAGTATTTATGTTCAATACTGCTTATATTTTCAGTGATAGTATCGTTAAAAAAATTATACTTTACCATAGTGTTAGAAATATTTTTAAAACTAAGAAGATAACTCTTATAAAATTTTCAGGATAAAATCTCTCTCTTTTAACTTTATCAAGGTAGATTCTGAGCTAAAACTTAATGATACATGTTTCAAAACACATCCTCCCTATCTAAATTTAGATAGGTTTTTTCATTATTAAAAACTCTAATTAAGATTTCAACACTTTCTTTTAAATGGAATAGTTCGGTTTTTCTGTCACTGATATCAGTATTGTTCTCTATATTGTAGCAATGGCGTTTGATATGCCACAAGGTTCTTCGGATGTTATTTTCTTTTGTATTTTTCATGGTTATATCATATCAAAAGAAATTATATAATTACTCAAAAAATTCTCAAATGATTAAAAATGACGCTGAACGGTATATACAGATTATAAATAAGTATTTTAAAATGTTTTACGGATACAAAAAAAGAACACTCGAATGTAGTGTTCTTATGAATTAAGCAAAGTTTTCCCTAATTTCGAGTATATCATTGATAGCCATACTTTTTTAAAGCTTCTTGATAAGCCTTGCTATCTTTTTTATAGTAGTCGTGTTTAATACCTGAAATATCTACAGTAAACACATCATCTTTAAAAGTATAACTTTTTGTAAGTTTAATGATATTTTCTCCCAATAATTGAATGGTTGATTTTTCTTTATCTATAGTAAATCCTTCAGCCTCTCCATGTTTAATAGTTCCCGTATCACCAAATATAACAAAAGCTACTTCATTTCTATTTCGTTTATCTAGTAATATTCTCCATCTAAGGAGTTATCTGATTGCTTAGAGCAAGCCATTAGCAAAAATGCAGACATAGATGCCAATAATAATACGATTAATTTTTTCATCTTACTTCCTCCTTTCAACATTATACCAAATAAATATCACAAGTATAATATAGATGTTGTCAGTTACTGCTAAACATCTTTCGAGAAAATACTTATTTTGAAAGAGATTATTTTCGTTGAGTTTCTATATAAAAAATAATATAATATTTGGTATGAGTTTAATTAGATTACATAAACAAGTGTTTTGTCGCTGGATAGAGTTTATAAAGAAAATAGGCGATAGCTGGGAGAGTGAGATTGCATATGGAGAACAGTACTCTTCAGATGAGTTGGATGATAAATGGGATGAAAATTATAGAATAAAACTTAGAAAATTTGCAAGAAATAGATTCTCGCATTACATAGAAGTAGATGATTTTGAAGAAAATATATATACTACTCAAAACAATAAGAAAGATTCTCCTGAAAACACTGATTTTATTACTAAATTTTGTTCATTAGGACAAGACTATAATTGGATGTTAAGAAAAGATAATGATCCTAGCTTATTAAAAGATGTTAGTGAATATATTTCTCAATATCCAATAAAAAAAGAAATTATTGTTTACAGAGGTGTTCACGAAGGTGTTCTAAAAAATAATATAGAAGCTGCTAAAGGTTTAAAAAATGTTTATTTGTATGATAAGGGTTTCTTATTTACATCCTTAACTAAAGGAGGTATTGCAAATTATCATCATAAGTTGAGAATTTATTTACCTCAATATACTTGTGCTATATATACAGGAAATGTATTGAATCAAGAACAGAGATATCAAGAAGTCGTAGTTCAACGTGGTGCCAAACTTAGAATTTTATCGAAGGACAAACATTTTTATAATTGTATATTAGTTGAAACAGATAGTGAGTAATTAGCGAAATAGTATTATGAAGCATAAATAATCAAAAATTTAAAATACACAATCTCCCTCTCTCAGAAATACATATTTATATTTTTTGAAATTGAAAAGGAATAGAGGAACTTCAAAACACTGATATTGAACTATTCTAAAATTATTCAAACTAGTACTTACCAAACCAGGTCTTAAGAAAGCTCGTAAAGCATCACAATCTAGTAAACGTTAATTTGAAAGAATTACGATACTTACAGAGAGCACCTTTCGGGATGTTCTTTTTTATACTTTCTTACTAAATTGGTAATTGGATCTTTATTTGATAATTTTTAATTGAAGATAAAGCGGAAACTAATCTAAATAGATTTTTTCAAAAAATTTTCTAAAAGAAACAGAATTTGTTTGACATTTGTTTGAAAATTCTGTAAAATGAATTATTATATCGTTTAAGGAGAATATATATGGAAAAACAGAAAACATTTTTTGGACATCCTATTGGCTTGTCCACCCTCTTCTTTACAGAAATGTGGGAACGCTTTTCTTACTATGGGATGCGAGCTATCCTACTTTACTATATGTACTATAGTGTGCAAGATGGTGGGTTGGGGATGGATAAGACCACGGCTGCATCGGTTATGGCGATTTATGGCTCGCTGGTATTTTTGTCCTCGGTTGTCGGTGGTTTTGTCAGTGACCGTATTTTAGGAAGCCGTAAGACTGTCTTTTACGGTGGAATTCTGATTATGCTAGGGCATATTGCTTTGGCAACACCTTTTGGACAAGTGGCTCTCTATCTTTCTATTGCCTTGATTATCTTTGGAACTGGATTTTTAAAACCCAATATCTCAGATATGGTTGGGGGAATTTATGAGAAAGAGGATGATAGACGGGATGCAGGTTTTAGTATCTTTGTCTTTGGTATTAACTTAGGTGCCTTCGTTGCCCCTTATTTAGTAGGTTATCTAGGTCAGGAAGTCAATTTCCATCTAGGTTTCTCATTAGCTGCCGTTGGGATGTTCTTTGGTTTGGTGAAGTATGTGATGGATGGGAAGAAATACCTTCCTGAATCAAGTCTTTACCCCACTGATCCACTTTCACAGAAGGAGCAGCAGACTTTGATTAAACGTTTGCTGATTACATTTGTCATGGTTGTTCTGGTTGTTCTAGGTTTAGTCTTTACTCACCAGTTTAACGTGGATATGATTGTTAATATCTTTACAATAATTGCGGTAATCATTCCAATCTACTATTTCTTCAAAATTTTATCTAGTCAGAAAATAACTGCTACTGAGAGATCCCGAGTATTTGCCTATATTCCTCTATTTATCGCTGGAGTACTCTTCTGGTCTATTGAGGAGCAGGGTTCTGTTGTTCTCGCTCTATTTGCGGATGATCAAACTCGACTCTACTTTAATGCATTTGGAAATCAGATTCAGTTCCCATCTAGCTTTTTCCAAAGTATCAATCCACTTTTCATTATGATTTATGTGCCAATTTTTGCTTGGTTGTGGGGGAAAATGGGTAAAAAGCAACCGTCCTCTTCTAAGAAATTTGCTTACGGTTTATTTGCGGCAGGTCTATCCTTCTTGTGGATGATGTTACCAGGGATGCTCTTTGGGGTAGATGTTAAGGTCAGTCCTTTCTGGTTGATTATGAGTTGGGCTATTGTGATTGTGGGGGAAATGTTGATTTCGCCTATTGGTCTATCAGTCACTACTAAGCTAGCACCAAAATCCTTCCAAGCACAAATGATGTCTATCTGGTTCTTGAGCAATGCTGCTGCCCAAGCTATCAATGCTCAAATTGTAAAATTTTATACAAGCGAAACGGAAGTCGCTTACTATGGAATTGTTGGAGGAATTACGATTGTATTCAGTATTATCTTACTCTTCTACGTTCCACGTATTGAAAAACTAATGTCTGGTATCAAATAGAGAAAAGCTGGAATTTCTGTAGGGATTTTAAAAGTTAGAGCAATTATTTATTCAAAGGACTTAGTTCTGTATTGTACAGGGCTAAGTCTTTTGGCTCTTTGTCAACTGTAGTGGGTTGAAGAAAAGCTAAGATCGAGAAAGGACGAAATTTGTCCTTTCTTTTTTGATATTCAGAGCGATAAAAATCCGTTTTTTGAAGTTTTCAAAGTTCCGAAATCCAAATGCATTTCGTTTGATGAGTTTAATGAGATTATTTGTCGCTTCAAATTTGGCGTTGGAATAGTGTAATTGAAGAGCGTTGACAATCTCCTCTTTATCCTTGAGGAAGGTTTTAAAGACAGTCTGAAAAAGAGGATGAACCTGCTTAAGATTGTCCTCAATGAGTCCGAAAAATTTGTCGTGTTCCTTGTTCTGAAAGTGAAAAAGCAAGAGTTGATAGAGATTGTAGTGGTGTTTCAAGTCTTCTGAATAGCTCAAAAGCTTATCTAGAATCTCTTTATTCGTTAAGTGCATGCGAAAAGTAGGGCGATAAAATCGCTTATCGCTGAGTTTACGACTATCTTGCTGGATGAGCTTCCAGTAGCGCTTGATAGCCTTGTATTCATGGGATTTTCGCTCAAATTGATTCATGATTTGAACACGGACACGACTCATAGCACGGCTGAGATGTTGGACAATGTGAAATCGATCTAGAACGATTTTAGCATATGGAAAAAGCTGTTTAGCTAAGGTATAGTAGGGACTAAACATATCCATCGTAATGATTTTCACCTGACAACGAAGGGCTCTATCGTAGCGCAGAAAGTGATTTCGGATGATAGCCTGTGTTCTACCTTCAAGAACAGTGATGATATTGAGATTGTCAAAATCTTGCGCAATGAAGCTCATCTTTCCCTTAGTGAAAGCATACTCGTCCCAGGACATAATCTCTGGAAGATGAGAAAAATCATGCTTAAAGTGAAAGTCATTGAGCTTTCGAATGACAGTTGAAGTTGAAATAGATAGCTGATGGGCAATATCGGTCATAGAAGTCTTTTCAATCAACTTTTGCGCAATCTTTTGGTTGATGATACGAGGAATTTGGTGATTTTTCTTGACGAGAGAAGTCTCAGCGACCAGCATTTTCGAGCAATGATAGCACTTGAAACGACGCTTTTTCAGAAGAATTCTAGTAGGCATACCAGTCGTTTCGAGGTAAGGAATTTTCGACGGTTTTTGAAAGTCATATTTCTTCATTTGACTTCCGCAATTAGGACAATATGGAGCGTCGTAGTCCAGTTTAGCGATGATTTCCTTGTGGGTATCTCTATTAACAACATCCATAATTTGGACATTAAGGTCTTTGATATCGAGCAGTTTTGTGATAAAATGTAATTGTTCCATATGATTCTTTCTAATGAGTTGTTTTGTCGCTTTTCATTATAGGTCATATGGGACTTTTTTTCTACACAAAAATAGGCTCCATAATATCTATAGGGGATTTACCCACTACAAATATTATAGAGCCAGTCTTTTTAGTTTGATTAAAACTCACGATGTTTCTGATATTCCTAGTGGACATTTGTCCACTTTTTCTATTTAAGTCAAAGCCAATCAAAAAATCCCACTATTCATTAGGCTAAAGAAGACCTAATCATAGGGAGATTGTGAAATTATAGTAGGTTTTGTATCGCCTCTTCAATTTGTTTGGGGTCTGTTTTTGAAGAAAAGCGCTCAAAGACCTGGCCATCTCGACTGATGAGAAACTTAGCGAAATTCCATTCGATTCGTTTTCCTAGTGGGCCAGATTTCTGGTCTTTCAACCAAACGAAGAGAGGTTCTGCTTCTTTGCCGTTAACCTTGATTTTGGCAAAGCGTGGGAAAGTGGTTTGATAGTTTAGGCTACAGAAGTTGTTGATTTCCTCTGCGCTACCGGGTGCTTGTCCCATAAACTGATTGCAAGGGAAATCTAAGATTTCAAAGCCTTGTTCTTGATAGCGGTCATAGAGTTCTTGGAGCCCTTGGTACTGGGGCGTTAAACCACATCCAGTAGCAGTATTGACAACCAAGAGAACCTTATCACGATAGGTATCTAGGGGAGCTTCTTGATTGTCTTGGTTCAAGACTGAAAAATCGTATAGTGAGGTCATTGATTACTTTTCTCCTTATGCTTGGTATTTTTAGGAGTTTTCTCCTCCTGTAGTGATAGAAATCCGTAGGTCAGGGTTCCAAAAATGCTACCGATAATCAGGCCGTACATTAGGAAAGGAACACTTTTGTCGAATTGCGTGAGTAACTTAACAAAATCTGAAAGGGACATCTGCTGAACGAAGACTTTATGAAAGATGAGTAGGGTAAAGAGGCCAATCTGAAGACCGATAAACACAACCCAGCTTCGAAATTTGATTTGGGCTTTGCTGTAGGTTTTGAGGATGATTTCTGACTTGTCATCTTTTTCAAGATGGAGTTCTTTGACGGCTCTTTGAGTTTTTAAGGTAATGAAAAAAATGAGTCCAGAGTAAACGTAGGGCATAGCATAGCGAACGGCTTCTATGAAGCGTCCAAATAAGAGATAAAACAAGAAGATAAAGAAGGAAGAATAAACGATTTGGACCATGGAACGGGCACAAGCCTTATAGATAATCTCTTGTCGGCATTCATCAAAAGGACCCTGAATATGAAAGAGATTTCGAAGCAGGCGAGTGGTTAAGTCTTCTTTTTTCATGTTAGTAACCTCCTAAATGAGCGGTTTTACTGACTTTCTTTTACGAATTGATAGAGATAATAAAGGTAAGTGATAGAAGAAAGGCTAGCGATAGTCAGCAGTAAATAATATTTCCAACCGCTTGAGGCGAGCATCAGTTGTGGAAAAGATAGAATTATAAAGTATAGTGCTAAGTTAAGTGTGCGCGTTTTTGGGGAGTCAATCTTTAGATAAGTCAGTCCTTTGTTAAGGGCTAGAATAAAGACTAGCACGAGGAATGTCTCGTCGATTGGCAAGTTCCCTGAAATGATGATGAAGATGAGCAGAGAACTGAACAAAAGATGATAGGTAAGTAAAGTTAGTAATGATTTCATAGGGCACCTCCTAATTCTGATCTTTTTTAGCTCTTGCAATACGAAGTGAGTCGACAATATGCATCATCACTCCGAAAAAGAAAGCTCCCAGTATAGTTTTAAAAATATGTTTTGTATTTAGAAGAGAAGTGATAAAATTTGGATTTTCACTTGTTAGGGTATCAATGAGTGGAATTATAAAAAATATCACTATTCCATAAATCGAACCTGCTTTCAGACCAGGATGACGTAACTGTTTCTTTTCTTTTTTCATGAGTTTCCTCCTAATCATTATCCTGATCTTTCTTGGCTTTTGCAATGCGACGGGAGATGAGAAACTGTATGCTCGCTCCGAAGAAAATAGAACCGAGAATGCTTGATACACCATTTCTTATAGTGAGGAGAGAATGAAAATAGTCCTGACCTTCACCTATGAGTATATGGAGAAGAGGAGTTATAAAAAACATCCATAGACCAAAGAACAAACCTGCTTTCAGACCTGGGTAGTGTAGTTGCTTACTTTCTTTCTCATTCAGCATATCTGGATCAATAGCTGTAATCCCTGTTTTTTGCATTTGGTAGGTGACATAGCCAGCAGCGATGAGGGCAATCACTAAAATCAGAGGAGGATAGACTAGAGCTACTAGTTGAGGATATTTATAGGCCAGAAGGAGTGGAATAAGATTGCCGAAAATCATTAGATAAAATAGGAAGATAAAGACTTGGTTACCTATACGGTCTGCCTCACGTCTTTTGTATTCGTCAAGTGGATCAGAAATACCGTATGTGCGCTTGATCAGTTTTTCAGTGAAGGTTTCTTTTTTCATAAGTTGGCTCCTTTTTTAAAAATCATCCTCCCAAAAGAGACTGTTGAGGTCAGTTTGGAGGCTACGGGCGAGATTGAGACAGAGTTCCAGGGTTGGGTTGTACTTGTCGTTCTCAATCATGTTGATGGTTTGTCTCGAGACACCGATATCCTTGGCGAGCTCGAGCTGGGAAATGCCCAGTTCTTTGCGAAATTCTTTCACACGATTCATCTGTTCTCCTTTCTGATTTGTGTCGTATATATTTGACTACATTATATTCTTCTATAGAGCGAATGTCAAGCATATTTGACATATTTCTTAAAGAAATCTTACTTTTTTTGACCTATTTGTCTGACTAGTGCAAGCTAGTCGGATTTGTGGTAAAATAGATAGGATATGACAAAAGAATTTCATCATGTAACGGTCTTACTCCACGAAACGATTGATATGCTCGACGTAAAGCCTGACGGTATCTACGTTGATGCGACTTTGGGTGGGGCGGGCCATAGCGAATATTTATTAAGTAAATTAAGTGAAAAAGGCCATCTCTATGCCTTTGACCAGGACCAGAATGCCATTGACAATGCGCAAAAACGCTTGGCTCCTTACATTGAAAAGGGAATGGTGACTTTTATCAAGGATAACTTCCGTCATTTACAGGTACGTTTGCGCGAAGCTGGTGTTCAGGAAATTGATGGAATTTGTTATGACTTGGGAGTGTCTAGTCCTCAGCTGGACCAGCGTGAGCGTGGTTTTTCTTATAAAAAGGATGCGCCATTGGACATGCGCATGAATCAGGATGCTAGTCTGACAGCCTATGAAGTGGTGAACCACTACGACTATCATGACTTGGTTCGTATTTTCTTTAAGTATGGTGAGGACAAATTCTCTAAACAGATTGCGCGTAAGATTGAGCAAGCGCGTGAAGTGAAGCCGATTGAGACAACGACTGAGTTAGCAGAGATTATCAAGTCGGCTAAGCCTGCCAAGGAGCTCAAGAAGAAGGGTCACCCTGCCAAGCAGATTTTCCAAGCTATTCGGATTGAAGTCAATGATGAATTGGGGGCGGCAGATGAGTCCATCCAGCAGGCTATGGACATGTTGGCTCTAGATGGTAGAATCTCAGTGATTACCTTCCATTCGCTAGAAGACCGCTTGACCAAGCAATTGTTCAAGGAAGCTTCAACAGTGGAAGTTCCAAAAGGTTTGCCTTTCATCCCAGATGATCTTAAGCCCAAGATGGAATTGGTGTCCCGTAAGCCAATCTTGCCAAGTGCGGAAGAGTTAGAAGCCAATAACCGCTCGCACTCAGCTAAGTTGCGCGTGGCCAGAAAAATTCACAAGTAAGAGGAAAAAATGGTAGATAAAAAAGAAACAACCAGTCAATTCTTGCAGAATCGTATCAAAAAATTCTCACGTGTGGAGAAGGCTTTTTATCTTTCCATCGCTTTTACGGCTCTTGTTTTAGCAGTGAGCATTATCTTTATGCAGACACGGCTCTTGCAAGTGCAAAGTGATTTGACAAAAATCAATGCGCAGATAGAGGAAAAGAAGACAGAGCTCGATGATGCTAAGCAGGAAGTGAATGAATTGATTCGTTCAGAGCGCTTGAAAGAGATTGCAGATAAAAAAGATTTGAAATTGAATAACGAAAATATCCGAACAGCGGAGTAAGATATGAAATGGACAGAAAAAATAACCCGATTTGCGATAAGAAATCGTAAATCTCCAGCAGAAAACCGTAGAATAGTCGGTAAGTATATCAGTTTGTTAGCTGTCGTACTTTTCGCTATCTTTTTGGTCAATTTTGCTGTTATTATCGGGAGTGGTAGTAAATTTGGAGCGGACCTAGTAAAAGAAGCTAAGAAAGTTCACCAAACAACTCGCACAGTTCCTGCTAAGCGTGGGACCATCTATGACCGTAATGGAGTACCCATCGCTGAAGATGCGACTTCATATAATGTGTATGCTGTTATTGATAAAAAATACAAGTCAGCAACAGGAAAAATTCTTTATGTAGAGGATTCGCAGTTTAATAAGGTAGCAGAAGTTTTCCACAAATATTTGGATATGGACGAAGCTTATGTAAAAGAGCAGCTGGCTCAACCAAATTTGACCCAAGTTTCTTTTGGTGCAAAAGGAAATGGGATTACCTATGCCAATATGATGGCTATTAAAAAAGAATTAAAAGAGGCTAGTGTTGAAGGGATTGACTTTACAACTAGCCCTAACAGAAGCTATCCAAATGGACAATTTGCTTCTAGTTTTATTGGTTTAGCCCAACTTCATGAAAATGAGGACGGTAGCAAGAGTTTGTTAGGAACTTCTGGTTTAGAGAGTTCCTTGAATACTATTCTTGCAGGGACAGATGGGATTATTACCTATGAAAAAGATCGTTTAGGAAATATCGTTCCAGGTACGGAACAGATATCACAGAAGACTGTAAATGGTAAGGATGTCTATACAACATTGTCTAGTCCGCTCCAATCTTTTATGGAAACCCAGATGAATGCCTTTCTAGAAAAGGTAAAAGGTAAGTACATGACGGCGACCTTGGTAAGTGCCAAAACAGGAGAAATTCTCGCAACAACGCAACGACCAACATTTGATGCTGATACTAAAGAAGGAATCACTGAGGACTTTGTTTGGCGTGATATTCTTTATCAAAGTAACTATGAACCAGGATCAGCCATGAAGGTTATGACGTTAGCTTCTTCTATTGATAATAATACCTTCCCAAGTGGAGAATACTTCAATAGCAGTGAATTAAAAATAGCGGATGTGACGATTCGAGATTGGGATGTTAATGATGGTTTGACTACTGGTGGGATGATGACTTTCTTACAAGGTTTCGCTCACTCCAGTAATGTTGGAATGAGTCTACTTGAACAAAAAATGGGAGATACTACTTGGTTGGATTATCTAAACCGCTTTAAATTTGGGGTCCCAACTCGCTTTGGCTTGACAGATGAATACGCTGGTCAACTTCCAGCTGATAATATTGTCAATATTGCCATGAGTGCATTTGGTCAGGGGATTTCTGTAACGCAGACCCAGATGCTACGTGCTTTTACAGCCATTGCCAATGATGGTGTTATGTTAGAGCCTAAATTTATTACGGCCTTGTATGATCCAAATGATCAAACCGTTCGTAAATCTCAAAAAGAAATTGTTGGAAATCCAGTTTCGAAAGATGCGGCTAGTCAAACTCGGGCTCACATGGTCTTGGTAGGAACGGATCCTAGATATGGAACTATGTATAATCATAGTACAGGAAAAGCAACTGTCAATGTTCCAGGTCAAAATGTAGCCCTCAAGTCTGGTACGGCTCAAATCGCTGACGAGAAAAATGGAGGCTACTTGGTTGGTTCTACCAACTACATTTTCTCGGTTGTGGCTATGAACCCTGCTGAAAATCCTGATTTTATCTTGTATGTAACGGTTCAACAACCTGAACATTATTCAGGAATTCCGCTTGGGGAGTTTACTAATCCAATCCTTGAAAGAGCTTCAGCTATGAAAGAATCTCTGAATCTTCAATCTCCTGCTAAGAATTTAGATCAAGTGACGACAGAGTCTTCTTATGCAATGCCTAGCATCAAGGATATTTCACCTGGTGATTTGGCGGAAGCCTTACGCCGAAATATTGTGCAACCAATCGTTGTCGGTACTGGAACAAAGATTAAAGAGACTTCTGTAGAAGAAGGAAAAAATCTTGCACCAAACCAACAAGTTCTCCTTTTATCGGATAAGGTAGAAGAAATTCCAGACATGTATGGCTGGAAAAAAGAGACTGCTGAAACCTTTGCTAAATGGTTGGATATTGAGTTGGAATTTGAAGGTTCAGGTTCCGTCGTTCAGAAGCAAGATGTTCGGACCAATACAGCTATCAAAGACATTAAAAAAATTAAATTAACCTTAGGAGACTAATATGTTTATTTCCATCAGTGCTGGAATTGTGACATTTTTACTAACTTTAGTAGGAATTCCGGCCTTTATCCAATTTTATAGAAAGGCGCAAATTACAGGCCAGCAGATGCATGAGGATGTCAAACAGCATCAGGCAAAAGCTGGCACGCCCACAATGGGCGGTTTGGTTTTCTTAATTGCTTCTGTTTTGGTTGCTTTCTTTTTTGCCCTATTTAGTAACCAATTCAGCAATAATGTAGGAATGATTTTGTTCATCTTAGTCCTTTATGGACTTGTCGGATTTTTAGATGACTTTCTCAAGGTCTTTCGTAAAATCAATGAGGGGCTGAATCCTAAGCAAAAATTGGCACTTCAGCTTCTAGGTGGAGTTATCTTCTATCTTTTCTATGAGCGTGGGGGCGATATCCTGTCTGTATTTGGTTACCAAGTGCATCTAGGGATTTTCTATATTGTTTTTGCACTGTTCTGGCTAGTCGGTTTTTCAAACGCAGTCAACTTGACAGACGGTATTGACGGTTTAGCTAGTATTTCCGTTGTGATTAGTTTGTCTGCCTATGGAGTTATTGCCTATGTGCAAGGTCAGATGGATATCCTTCTAGTGATTATGGCCATGATTGGTGGTTTACTCGGTTTCTTCGTCTTTAACCACAAGCCTGCTAAGGTCTTTATGGGGGATGTGGGAAGTTTGGCCCTAGGTGGAATGCTGGCAGCTATCTCTATGGCTCTCCACCAAGAATGGACTCTCTTGATTATCGGAATTGTTTATGTTTTTGAAACAACTTCGGTTATGATGCAAGTAAGTTACTTTAAACTGACAGGTGGCAAACGTATTTTCCGTATGACGCCTGTGCATCACCATTTTGAGCTTGGAGGATTGTCTGGTAAAGGAAATCCTTGGAGTGAGTGGAAGGTCGACTTCTTCTTTTGGGGAGTGGGACTTCTAGCAAGTCTTCTGACGCTAGCAATTTTGTATTTGATGTAAGAATGGAGGCTGGGACAAAAAGATTTTGACTTTAGGTATTCTTTATTATAAATTTTTAAAATTGATAGATTAGACAAAAAAGCGAACAAGATCGAATTTTGAATGTCAGATAACTCGTTTTGTTCGCTTTTTATATTTAAGGTTAGACTTTTGTCCCAGACTCTTTTACATTCTAAAAAATATTGGTCAATTAAAGTCAAATTCCTTGACCTTTTCTGACTAATGTAGTATATTATGAACGTAAGGTAAATGAAAGCCTTACTCGTACACTTATGCTCAATGAAAATCAAAGAGTAAACTAGGAAGTTAGCCGCAGGTTACTCAAAACACTGTTTTGAGGTTGCAGATAGAGCTGACGTGGTTTGAAGAGATTTTCGAAGAGTATTATTTAAAGTAAAATAGAAAGAGGTGAGTCTATGTTTAATCTAGAAATCTTCAGAAGTAAAGATAGTCTACTCTTGCTTGACAAAGAAAAACCAGAAATAGTACCTAGAGTAGCGATTTAGCTAGTCTAAATTTTTTAAAACAAAGGTCAAAGATAGTCAATATCAGTAATCATAACTAAGTAAACAAAAAGAGGTAAAGAATATGAACAACAACTTTAATAATTTTAACAACATGGATGATTTATTTAACCAATTGATGGGTGGTATGCGAGGATATAGTTCTGAAAATCGCCGTTACTTGATTAATGGACGTGAAGTGACACCTGAGGAATTTGCTCACTATCGTGCAACTGGTCAATTGCCAGGAAATGCAGAAACTGATGGACAAATGCAACAACAGGCTTCAGGTATGAAACAAGACGGTGTCCTTGCTAAATTAGGTCGTAACTTGACAGCAGAGGCGCGTGAGGGCAAGTTGGATCCTGTCATCGGACGAAACAAGGAAATTCAAGAAACATCTGAAATCCTCTCACGTCGTACCAAGAACAATCCTGTTTTGGTCGGAGATGCAGGTGTTGGTAAGACAGCCGTTGTCGAAGGTCTAGCACAAGCGATTGTGAACGGAGATGTCCCAGCCGCTATCAAGAATAAGGAAATCATTTCCATTGATATCTCAGGCCTGGAGGCTGGTACTCAATACCGTGGTAGCTTTGAAGAAAATGTTCAAAACCTAGTCAATGAAGTGAAAGAAGCAGGAAATATTATTCTCTTCTTTGATGAAATTCATCAAATCCTCGGTGCTGGTAGCACTGGTGGAGATAGTGGTTCTAAAGGGCTTGCGGATATTCTCAAGCCGGCCCTCTCTCGTGGAGAATTGACAGTGATTGGGGCAACGACTCAAGATGAATACCGTAACACCATCTTGAAGAATGCAGCTCTTGCTCGTCGTTTCAATGAAGTCAAGGTCAATGCTCCTTCAGCAGAGGATACCTTTAAAATCCTTCAAGGAATTCGTGATCTCTATCAACAACACCACAATGTCATCTTGCCAGATGAAGTCTTAAAAGCAGCAGTGGATTATTCTGTACAATACATTCCTCAACGTAGCTTGCCAGATAAGGCTATTGACCTTGTCGATGTAACGGCAGCTCACTTGGCAGCTCAGCATCCAGTAACAGATGTTCATGCTGTTGAACGTGAAATTGAAGCAGAAAAAGACAAGCAAGAAAAAGCAGTTGAGGCAGAAGATTTTGAAGCAGCTCTAAACTATAAAACACGCATCGCAGAATTGGAAAAGAAAATCGAAAACCACACAGAAGATATGAAAGTGACTGCAAGTGTCAACGATGTGGCTGAATCTGTAGAACGAATGACGGGTATTCCAGTGTCACAAATGGGAGCATCAGACATCGAACGTTTGAAAGATATGGCTCATCGTCTGCAAGATAAGGTAATCGGCCAAGATAAGGCAGTAGAAGCAGTGGCCCGAGCCATCCGTCGTAACCGTGCTGGTTTCGATGAAGGCAATCGCCCAATCGGTAGCTTCCTCTTTGTAGGACCAACTGGGGTCGGTAAGACAGAACTTGCTAAACAATTGACGCTAGATATGTTTGGAACCAAGGATGCAATCATCCGTTTGGATATGTCTGAATATAGCGACCGCACAGCTGTTTCTAAGCTAATCGGTACAACAGCTGGTTATGTGGGCTATGATGACAATAGCAATACCTTGACAGAACGTGTTCGTCGAAATCCATACTCTATCATTCTCTTGGACGAAATTGAAAAGGCTGATCCTCAAGTGATCACTCTTCTCCTCCAAGTCTTGGATGATGGTCGTTTGACAGATGGTCAAGGAAATACAGTAAACTTCAAGAACACTGTTATTATCGCGACATCAAATGCTGGATTTGGCTATGAAGCCAACTTGACAGAAGATGCGGATAAACCAGAATTGATGGACCGTTTGAAACCATTCTTCCGTCCAGAATTCCTCAACCGCTTTAACGCAGTCATTGAGTTCTCACACTTGACTAAGGAAGACCTTCCTAAGATTGTGGACTTGATGTTGGCAGAAGTCAACCAAACCTTGGCTAAGAAAGACATTGATTTGGTAGTCAGTCAAGCGGCTAAAGACTATATTACAGAAGAAGGCTATGACGAAGTTATGGGTGTTCGTCCTCTCCGTCGCGTGGTGGAACAAGAAATTCGTGATAAGGTGACAGATTTCCACTTGGATCATCTAGATGCCAAACATCTGGAAGCAGATATGGAAGATGGCGTTTTGGTCATTCGTGAGAAAGCATAATACTCTTCGCAAATCTCTTCAAACCACGTCAACGTCGCCTTGCCATAGATATGTTACTGACTTCGTCAGTTCTATCTGCAACCTCAAAACAGTGTTTTGAGCAACCTGCGGCTAGTTTCCTAGTTTGCTCTTTGATTTTCATTGAGTATAAGACAAAATTTTGAGAATAAAAAAGAAGGAACCAGCTGAAAAAACTGGTTCCTTTTGTGTTTAGATCACATGACGTTCAAAGGCATCATCTGAAATCCCTTGTTCCAAGATGAGTTTAGCCCATTCTTTAGCAGAAAAGAGGCTGTGGTCCTTGTAGTTTCCGCAAGATTCGATGGTTGTTCCTGGGACATCTTCCCAAGTAGTAGTTTCAGCGATTTCCTTGAGCGAATCCTTGATAACAGCTGCAATCTCGGCGCTGGTATGGCGTCCCCACATAATCATGTGGAAACCAGTACGGCAGCCAAATGGTGAACAGTCAATCATCCCGTCGATACGAGTACGGATGAGCTTTGCCAAGAGGTGCTCGATGGTGTGAAGGCCGGCAGTAGGGATAGAGTCTTCGTTTGGTTGCACCAAGCGAATATCATAATTGGAGATGATGTCTCCTTTTGGCCCTGTTTCTTCTCCAATCAAGCGAACATAAGGTGCTTTAACAATAGTGTGGTCAAGTTCAAAACTTTCAACAATAACTTCTTTTGACATGGTAAATCCTTTCAGTTTTCTTCTTTCATTATAACATAAAGCTGGCTCTTGAGGCAGAGAGAAAACCTCTCCGAGACTGGAGAGGTTGAACTCTTTACTTACGATACAAGCGGTCGTATTGGTAGTAAGGATCAAAGGTTACGTTGATACCCAATTTGCGAAGAACATTTTTGTCTTCATCTGTCAAGATGATAGTTGAGTGGGCTTCGCTTCCTTTGAGGTTGCCAAGTTCTTCCATAGCGCGGGCAGCGTCAGGATTTTCCGTAGCTGTGATAGCTAGAGCAATCAGGATTTCATTTGAATGAAGGCGTGGATTGCGGCTACCCAGATGATCGATTTTAAGACCTTGGATCGGTTTGACAAGTTCAGGCTCGATGAGTTTCACTTCTTTAGCAATGTTAGCTGATTTCTTGATGGCGTTGATCAAGGCAGCGGCTGTAGGGCCAAAGAGCTCTGAGTTCTTACCAGTCACGATTTCCCCAGTTGGCAATTCAAGGGCTAGGGCTGGTCCGCCAGTTTCTTCTGCTTTTTGACGCGCAGCGACAGCAACCTGACGGTCTGCAGGTGTGATGCCGAGGTCATTCATGAGCAGTTCAATTTTCTTGACAGCTGATTCGGCAACTTTTTCGGCTTTAAAATCAAGAACAGTTTGATAGTAACGGCGGATGATTTCTTGTTTAGAAGCTTCGACAGCAGCCTCATCATCAGTAATAGCGAAACCAACCATGTTGACACCCATGTCTGTCGGTGAAGCGTATGGAGATTCACCTAGGATACGTTCCAACATGCGCTTGAGCACAGGGAAAATTTCGATATCACGGTTGTAGTTGACAGTGGTTTCTCCGTAGGTTTGGAGATGGAAAGGGTCAATCATGTTGACATCATCAAGGTCAGCTGTGGCAGCCTCGTAGGCCAAGTTGACTGGATGATGAAGGGGAAGATTCCAAACTGGGAAGGTTTCAAATTTAGCGTAACCAGACTTGATACCATTGATTTGGTCGTGGTACATATTGGACATACAAGTAGCCAATTTTCCAGAACCAGGTCCAGGAGCGGTTACGACGATTAAGTTGCGACTGGTTTTGATATAGTCGTTTTTCCCCATTCCTTCTGGAGAAATGATATGATCCATATCAGTCGGATATCCTTTGATTGGATAATGAAGATAAGAATCAATCTCGTTTTTCTCAAGTTGGTTGCGGAAGGCATCTGCAGCTGGTTGGCCAGCGTACTGTGTGATGACAACGGAGCCAACAAAAATTCCCAATTCATTGAATTTATCAATCAAACGAAGGACTTCTTGGTCATAAGAAATACCCAAGTCACCACGTGCCTTGGAATGCTCGATGTTGCTAGCATTAATGGCGATTACAACCTCAACCTGCTCTTTTAATTCTTGCAAGAGCTTGATTTTATTGTCAGGCTCATAACCAGGAAGAACACGAGCAGCGTGGAAATCTTCTAACATTTTACCACCAAACTCCAAGTAGAGCTTGCCGTCAAATTGGTTAATGCGCTCCAAAATATGGTCGCGCTGTAGATTCAAATATTGTTCAGAACTAAAAGCTTGTTTTTTCATTTTTTTACCTCTGACCTCTATTATAATAAAAAATTGGAAGTTAGGAAACTATGGAGTTAAAAAAGAAAGTAAAAAGATTAGGCAAACGCTTGCACGAAATTCTGAAAAGCGCTATCATAGACTATAGATTATGAAAATAATGAGGTAAGAAGATGCAAGAAAAATGGTGGCACAATGCCGTAGTCTATCAAGTTTATCCCAAGAGTTTTATGGACAGCAACGGAGATGGAATTGGCGATTTGCCAGGAATTACTAGTAAGTTAGACTATCTAGCCAAGCTAGGGATTACAGCGATTTGGCTTTCTCCCGTTTATGACAGCCCTATGGACGATAATGGCTACGATATTGCTGATTATCAAGCGATTGCAGCTATTTTCGGAACCATGGAGGACATGGACCAACTGATCACAGAAGCCAAGAAGCGTGATATTCGTATCATCATGGACTTGGTGGTCAATCATACTTCGGATGAACATGCTTGGTTTGTCGAGGCCTGTGAAAATCCTGACAGCCCAGAGCGCGACTACTATATCTGGCGTGATGAGCCAAACGATCTAGACTCTATCTTTAGTGGTTCTGCTTGGGAATACGATGAAAAATCAGGTCAATACTATCTCCACTTTTTCAGCAAGAAACAGCCTGACCTCAACTGGGAAAATGAAAAACTTCGCCAGAAAATTTATGAGATGATGGACTTCTGGATTGATAAAGGCATTGGTGGTTTCCGCATGGATGTCATTGACATGATTGGGAAAATTCCTGATGAGAAAGTAGTCAATAACGGTCCTATGCTCCATCCCTATCTCAAGGAAATGAATCAAGCGACCTTTGGCGATAAGAATATCTTGACAGTAGGGGAAACCTGGGGAGCAACGCCAGAGATTGCCAAGCTCTACTCTGATCCGAAGGGGCAAGAATTGTCTATGGTCTTCCAGTTTGAACACATTTGTCTTCAGTATCAGGAAGGTCAACCTAAATGGCACTATCAAAAAGAGCTGAATATCGCTAAGTTAAAAGAGATTTTCAACAAATGGCAGACAGAATTAGGAGTTGAGGACGGTTGGAATTCGCTCTTCTGGAACAATCATGACCTCCCTCGTATTGTATCTATCTGGGGAAATGACCAAGAATACCGTGAAAAATCTGCTAAAGCCTTTGCGATTTTGCTTCATTTGATGAGAGGAACACCTTATATCTACCAAGGTGAAGAGATTGGGATGACCAACTATCCGTTTGAAACACTGGAGCAAGTAGAAGATATTGAATCCCTCAACTATGCTCGTGAAGCTCTTGAAAAAGGCGTTCCGATGGAAGAAATCATGGATAGTATCCGTGTTATTGGTCGGGACAATGCCCGTACTCCAATGCAATGGGATGAGAGCCAAAATGCTGGTTTCTCAACAGGTCAACCGTGGTTAGCAGTCAATCCAAACTATCAAGCCATTAACGTTCAAGAAGCACTGGCAAATCCAGATTCTATTTTCTATACTTATCAAAAGCTGGTTCGAATCCGTAAGGAGAATAGCTGGCTGATTCGAGCTGAATTTGAATTGCTTGAAACTGCTGATAAGGTCTTTGCCTATATCCGTAAAGATGGAGACCGACGCTTCCTAGTTGTGGCCAACTTGTCCAATGAAGAGCAAGACTTGGCAGTAGAAGGAAAAGTTAAATCAGTCCTGATTGAAAATACTGTGGCTCAGGAAGTTTTTGAAAAACAAATCTTAGCTCCATGGGATGCTTTCTGTGTGGAATTGATTGATTAAAGCTAGAGAATCTTCAGCTTTTGGGGCTGAGGTTCTTTTTTATAGTACTCTTCAAAAGAAATTCTCAAACAAGGTCATCTTGGGATACTGTAGATATGGTTTAGCTCGGTCAGCTATTTATCCGACCTAAAAGATGTGATTTGAGTGCTCTATCTACAACTGAAATGTTTTTGAATAACATCTGTTAGAATTTTCTAAAAAATCTGTCGAAAGCTCTTGCATTTAGAATAAAATAGAGTATAATGGTGGAAATAACATATTACTAAAGGAGTTTGATTATGAAATCTAAAAAGTGGATTTTAGGAGCAGGATTAACGATGAGTGCAGCCCTTCTTTTAACAGCTTGTGGGAAAAGTGATAAGAAAGCAGATGCCCCGAGGAGTTTTTCTTATGTCTATGCAGTAGATCCGTCTTCCTTGGATTATAGCATTACGAGTAAAAGTTCGACCTCTGACGTGATTGGTAATGTTGTTGATGGTCTTTTAGAGAATGATAAATATGGGAATCTTGTTCCGTCTTTAGCAGAGGATTGGACTGTTTCAGCTGATGGCTTGACTTACACTTACAAACTTCGTAAGGGTGTGAAGTGGTATACTTCTGAAGGAGAGGAGTATGCAGAAGTTAAGGCGCAGGATTTTGTTACAGGTCTGAAACATGCAGCAGATGGTAAGTCAGATGGTCTTTCTTTGATTGAAAAATCAATCAAAGGTTTGGAGGCCTATGTTAGTGGTGAGACCAATGATTTCTCAACTGTAGGTGTCAAAGCTCTTGATGATTATACGGTAGAATATACCCTTAATAAACCAGAAAGTTTTTGGAACTCTAAAGTAACCACTGCAACCATGCTTCCTGTAAATGAAGAATTTTTGAATGCAACAGGTAAGGATTATGGGGCGCCAACTCCATCAAGTATTCTTTACAACGGCCCATATTTTTTGAAATCTTTGATTTCTAAATCTGTGATTGAGTATGAAAAAAATCCTAACTACTGGGACAAGGAAAATGTCAAGATTGATAATGTAAAATTAACATTCTATGACGGTTCAGATCAAGAGTCTCTTATCCGTAGTTTCGCTACAGGAGCATATAATACAGCGAGACTTTTCCCAAATAGTTCAAGTTTTGCTTCAACCAAAGAGAAATATGGCGATCAGATTATTTATAGCCCTCAGGAAGCAACTAGCTACTACTTTACTTTTAATGTAAATCGTCAATCATATAATAAAACAGCCAAGACAGATGAAGAACAAAAGCTTTCTACAAAAGAAGCCATGCTGAATAAAAATTTCCGTCAAGCGATTAATTTTGCCTTTAATCGTCATGCCTATACAGCCCAATTAAACGGTGAAGAAGGTGCGGATAAGATTATTCGTAATAGTCTAGTGCCAGATAATTATGTTCAGGTAGCAGGGAAGACATTCGGACAGCTGGCTCAGGATGAACTACTGAAATATGGAGAACAGTGGAAAGATGTAACTCTCACAGATGGTAAGGATACAATTTACAATCCTACGAAGGCCAAATCAGCATTTGAGAAAGCGAAGTCAGAATTGCAAAGCAAGGGAGTAAGTTTCCCGATTCATTTGGATGTACCAGTAGAACAGACAGATGTAGTTGCAGTTCAACAGACAAATTCATTAAAACAATCGATTGAAGAAACGCTTGGTTCTGAGAATGTCATTGTAGATGTTCTTCAAATGACAGATAATGAGAAGGAAAGTATTACTTCCCAAGCAAAAGTGCCAACTCAAAAAGATTATGATTTGAACGGAACAGGTTGGGGACCAGATTACCAAGATCCAGCAACCTATCTCAATATTTTAGATGCTAAGAAGGGTTCTGCCTTGAAACACCTAGGTATAACAAAGGGCAAGGATCCTGAAGTCATGGCGAAAGTTGGCTTGGATGAATACAAGAAGCTCTTGGACGATGCTGCTTCTGAGACGACCAATCTTGATAAACGTTATGAGAAATATGCTAAGGCTCAAGCTTGGGTAACAGATAGTTCTCTCCTTATTCCAGTGGCGTCTTCAGGAGGTTCTCCTATGGTAAGTCGTGCTGTACCATTTACTAAAGCTTATTCACAAGTTGGTATCAAAGGGGATCCATTTATTTTTAAAGGAATGGAACTTCAAAATGATATTGTCACAACGAAAGAGTATGAGGCAGCTCTCAAGAAGTGGCAAAAGGAAAAACTAGAATCGAATGCTCAGTATCAAAAGGATTTAGAAAAACACGTAAAATGAGTCTAGGCTCATTTCTACAAATGGTTTTTTAGTTAATAAATCGTATAAAAACAAGGGAGGACTGTATGAAAGACAGGAATCCTTTGTTTTTTTAATGCCTAGAGTTTATAAACTTCCATTCTAGAAATTCAATTAACTTTACAAATCCCCACTAATTTGGTAAAATAAGCTTATGTTATAAAAACTAACATAAAGGAGAAAGAAGATGAATACAAAAAAGCGTGTTCTTAGCGCAGGCCTGACTTTTGCTGTTGCTTTGCTTTTAGCTGCTTGCGGTCAATCAGGTTCAGATACAAAAACTTACTCATCAACCTTTAGTGGAAATCCAACTACATTTAACTATTTATTAGACTACTACGCTGACAATACATCGATTATAACCAATCTAGTTGATGGTTTGCTTGAAAATGACAATCACGGAAATCTAGTTCCATCTTTGGCAGAAGACTGGTCTGTTTCGAGTGACGGTCTGACTTATACCTACAAATTGAGAAAAGATGCCAAATGGTTCACAGCTGATGGTGAGGAGTACGCCCCAGTCAAGGCACAGGACTTTGTGACAGGGATCAAGTACGCAGTGGATAATAAATCACAGGCCATTGACTTGATTCAAAACTCGATCAAGGGCTTGAATGATTATATTACAGGAGCGGACTCTGACTTTTCTAAGGTTGGTGTGAAGGCTGTTGATGACCAAACTGTTGAGTATACTTTGACACGCCCAGAACCTTACTGGAATTCAAAAACAACCAATAGTATTCTTTTCCCAGTAAATGAAGAGTTTTTAAATTCAAAAGGGAAAGATTTTGGGACCCTATCTCCAGATAGCATTCTCTACAGCGGACCTTATTTGTTAAAAGATTTCACATCAAAATCATCGATCGAGTATGTGAAAAATCCGCATTACTACGATCATGATAAAGTATCGATTGAACACGTTAAATTGGCTTACTTTGATGGTTCAGACCAAGAATTGACCATCCGCAACTTTGAAAGTGGAGCTTATTCTATCGCTGGGGTTTATCCAAATAGTTCTAACTTCGCCAAGACCAAGGAAAAATATAAGGATAATATCGTCTATAGCTTGCAGGACAAGACTTCTTGGTACTTCAATTTCAACGTCAATCGTAAGGCTTACAACTATACATCTAAAACGACAGATGAGCAGAAGAAGTCAACTGAGTCAGCTGTCTTGAACAAGAACTTCCGCCAAGCGGTGAACTTTGCCTTGGACCGCACAGCCTATTCTGCTCAGTCAAATGGGGAAGAAGCGGCTAGCAAGACCCTTCGTAACACCCTAGTGCCTCCTACATTTGTCCAAGTTGGAGACAAGACCTTTGGAGAAGTAGTCGCTTCTAAATTGGTCAACTATGGAACAGAGTGGGCAGGTATGAACCTAGCAGATGCGCAGGATGCCTATTTTAACAAAGAAAAAGCCCAAGCAAAATTTGCAGAAGCCAAAAAAGACTTGGCAAGTCAAGGTGTGACCTTCCCAATTCACTTGGATATAGCTGTTGATCAGACAAATAAAAATGCTGTGACAGGCATGAATTCAGTTAAGCAGACCCTTGAGTCAGTTTTAGGTGCTGATAACATTGTCATTGATGTTCAGCAACTTTCAACAGATGAGTACAATAATGTAGCCTTCTTAGCTCCTACTCCCAATGCAAGAGATTATGATTTAAGTTTTGATGGTTGGGTAGCGGATTATCAGGATCCATCTACTTACCTCAATCCTTTCAATGCAGAGGATGGATTCTATCTCAAGATTTTTGGTTTAGATGCCCAGGAAGATAAAGCTAAGATTGCTAGCCTAGGTTTGGATACTTACACTAAAATGCTCAAAGATGCGGATAGTGAAAATAAAGATGTAAGCAAACGCTATGAGAAATATGCTGAAGCACAGGCTTGGATGATTGATAACTCTCTTATTATGTCAGCAATGTCAGGAGGAGGGACTGCTTCTGTGACCAAAGTGATACCATTTACAAGAGGATACTCATTGGTCGGTATCAAGGGTGATGGTTATAACTATAAGTATATGAAACTGCAAAAAGATACTGTCACGACTAAACAGTATGAAGAAGCCAAGACTAAATGGGAGCAAGAAAGCAAAAAAGCAATCGAAAAAGCTCAAAAAGAAGCAGAAAATCATGTGAAATAAGATACAATAGTTTTTCCTAAAAGGGAAGTATTCTATGAAGACAATCATCATTTTTGATGCTTGTCTTTTTGATTTAATTTACTCATTATATTTCTAATTTTGTCTATATTATTTGAAAGTCCAGTCAAAACTATGTAAATATTGTCTTGTTATCGTAAGTCTATTACTAACTTTATTAGTTTTGTACACAACTTATACTCTTCAAACCACATCAGCTTCGCCTTGCCGTGGTTTGAAGAGATTTTCAAAGAGTATTAAATGGCAAAACTTCTGAAAATTTGCAAGAACAGGAGACATCTCTTGTAGGTACAGACAGCTACAAAAAATTAATCAAAGATTATACAGAGAAAGATAGGACACTATCGTTATTATGATATGCACCAGGTCATTGGAGCAGCTTTGCAGTGTGTAAGAAATGAGTTAGATTAAACAAATCAAACTGCTTACAGTATCTATTCAGAAATATAATTGATAAATCCTTGACTATCTAAAGTAGTTGAGGATTTTTGTTATTATTCATATTTTTGCAAACAAGATGTTTAAAAAATAATTTTCAAAGATTCTGAAAATTCTGTTGACAATGTTTGAAAAAGAGGCTATAATGGATAGAAAAATGAAGGAGAAGTTTATGAAAACAAGGAAAGTATTGGCTCTTGCGGGAGTAACTTTATTAGCTGCAGGTGTCTTAGCGGCTTGTTCTGGTGGTTCTGGTGCTAAAGGTGAGCAGACTTTTGCATTTACCTACGAGACAGACCCAGATAATCTTAACTACTTAACAACTGGTAAGGCAGCGACTGCTGACATTACTAGTAATGTGATTGATGGATTGCTTGAAAATGATAAATACGGGAACCTTATTCCCTCAATGGCAGAGGACTGGTCAGTTTCTAAGGATGGCTTGACTTATACTTATAAGATTCGTCAGGACGCCAAGTGGTATACATCTGAGGGAGAAGAGTATGCTCCTGTTAAGGCTCAGGACTTTGTAACAGGCCTTAAATATGCAACAGATAAGAAATCAGAAGCCCTTTACTTGGTACAAGATTCAATTAAAGGTTTGGACGCCTACGCTAAAGGGGAAAATAAAGATTTCTCTCAAGTTGGGATTAAAGCCCTTGACGATCAAACAGTCCAATACACTTTGAACAAACCTGAAAGTTTTTGGAATTCTAAAACAACAATGGGTGTCTTGGCACCAGTTAATGAAGAGTTTTTGAACTCAAAAGGGGATGATTTTGCCAAAGCGACAGATCCAAGTAGTATCTTGTATAATGGTCCTTATTTGTTGAAATCCATTGTAACCAAATCTGCTGTTGAATTTGCTAAAAATCCTAACTACTGGGATAAGGAAAATGTCCATATTGACAAAGTTAAATTGTCATTCTGGGATGGGCAAGATACTAGTAAACCTGCAGAAAACTTTAAAGATGGTAGTCTTTCAGCAGCTCGTCTCTATCCAACAAGTGCAAGTTTCGCAGAGCTTGAGAAGAGTATGAAAGACAATATTGTCTATACTCAACAGGACTCTACAACTTATGTAGTGGGGACAAACATCGACCGTCAGTCCTATAAATATACTTCTAAGACTAGCGAAGAACAAAAGACATCTACTAAAAAGGCTCTCTTGAACAAAGATTTTCGTCAGGCTATTGCCTTTGGATTTGATCGTACAGCCTATGCCTCTCAGCTGAATGGACAAACTGGAGCAAGCAAAATCTTGCGTAATATTTTTGTTCCACCAACATTTGTCCAAGCAGATGGTAAGAATTTTGGTGATATGGTCAAAGAAAAATTGGTGACTTATGGGGATGAATGGAAGGATATTAATCTTGCTGATGCACAAGATGGTCTTTACAATCCAGAAAAAGCCAAGGCAGAATTTGCTAAAGCTAAATCAGCCCTACAAGCTGAGGGAGTACAATTCCCAATTCACCTGGATATGCCTGTTGACCAAACAGCAACTACAAAAGTTCAGCGCGTCCAATCTATGAAACAATCCTTGGAAGCGACTTTAGGAACTGATAATGTCATTATTGATATCCAACAATTGCAAAAAGATGAAGTGCTTAATGTAACTTTATTTGCACAGACTGCTGCTGGTGAGGATTGGGATCTTTCTGATAACGTTGGATGGGGACCAGACTTCTCAGATCCATCAACTTATCTTGATATCATCAAACCTTCTGTGGGGGAAAATACGAGAACTTACCTAGGATTTGATTCAGGAAAAGACAATGAGGCTGCTAAGAAGGTTGGTCTCAATGATTATGATAAAATGGTCAATGAAGCAGGGGAAGAAACTACAGACGTGACGAAACGGTATAACAAGTATGCCGAAGCTCAAGCATGGTTGACAGATAGTGCCCTAGTCATTCCAACGACATCTCGTACAGGACGTCCAATCTTGTCTAAAATGGTACCATTTACTTTACCATTCTCTTTCGCAGGTAACAAGGGGACAAGCGATCCGCTCCGATACAAATACCTTGAACTTCAAGACAAGGCAGTCACAGCAGATGAGTATCAAAAAGCTCAAGATAAATGGATGAAAGAAAAAGAAGAATCCAATAAAAAAGCGCAAGAAGAACTTGCAAAACATGTGAAATAAGATAAAAAAGAAGTTAGTTTTTAGCTGACTTCTTTTGGTTTCTAGAAAATAGATTGATGGCTATTCTATTTTTAATATTGCGAAATATATTTTATTATAGAAAAAATCCTGAGCCTTGAACTCAGGATTTTCTTTTTACTGTTGTGGTTGTTGTTGAACTGGTGGATTTTGTGGTGTTGGTTGTACTGGTTGGACGGCTTGACCAGCTTGTCCTTGATTTGGATCAGTTGCTGGAGCATTATTGGGTTGTTGCCCAACCGTCGTATTTGCTTGAGTAGTTGAACTTTCAGTTGTTGTAGAGGAATTCTCTACTGACTGTGTTTGTTGTGTAGCTGGTGTATTCCAACTATTTCTTGCTCCGTTTTGGAAGACAAACTCTCCATTTCTGTATAAGCCATCTGGCATTGTCCAATCTCCAGGGTGGTTATCTTCTGAGAGGTAGGTCATCATTGATCGATAGACTCTACCAGCTACGAGGAAACCATCTCCAATGATTGGAGTGAGACGATTTGAGTAACCAGTCCAAACAGCCATTGCATATTTGCGAGTATAACCTACAAACATTTCATCTGGAGCTACGTAGCCAGTGTTCTTGATATGCTTTTCAATTTCGTCGTCAGTATAGTTAGAAGTACCTGTCTTACCTGCTTGTGGAAGCCATGGTAGGTAGGCTCCACGTCCAGTTCCATAAACTAAGACAGTTTTCATCATTTCGGTCATCATATAGGCAGTGGTTTCTTTCATAGCTCGTGTGCCAGCGTCTGAAAATTCTTTTTCACTACCATCACTGAAGACGATTTTATTTATATACATTGGTTTATGGTAAATTCCACCATTAGCAAAAGCTGCATAGGCAGCAGCCATTTTTTCACTACTTGCACCGTATTTTTTGTTGGATTCAGGTGTATTACTTGAAATGGCATTGGCATAGTGTATGCTTGGATAGTCAATACCTAATCCATTGAGGAAGGTTTTGGCTCTGTCCAAACCAACCTTATTAAGAGTTTCAACGGCTGTGACATTACGTGACTGTTGAAGAGCGTACTGAATTGTAATATTTCCAAAGTAGCCATGGTCCCAGTTGTAGACTGGAATATCAGTACCAGGATAATTATAAGGAACGTCATGTACAATAGTTGCAGTAGAGTCATAAACTCCATACTCTAACGCGGGAGCATAGTCAGTAATTGGTTTCATAGTAGAACCCCAGTCACGGTTTGTTTCCACGGCTTGGTTGATGCCGAAAGATACATTACTTGATTGGTGACGGGCCCCTAACTGAGCAAGTACTTTACCATTTGTTACATCTACGATAGTGGATGCTACTTGGATTTCATCATCTGGGTAAGCAACATACTCATCTGTGTTATAAACATCCCAAAGTCGCTTTTGAACATCTTTGTCCACATTTGTGTAGACATCCATACCTGTAGTAAGAAGGTTGTAACCAGTTTCTTGTTCTACTTGGTCGATTACTTCTTTGAGGTAGTTATCCATATAAGCTGGGTAACTATTGGCTGATTTCAAGCTCTGAAGACCGTCAGTGATAGGAGTATTAATTGCTTTCTCATACTGTTCTGCACTGATGTAATTTTGGTCTTTCATTTCTGAAAGTACTAAATTACGACGTTCGAGAGCGGCTTCTGGATGGGAATACGGATCATATTGGTTCGGTGCCTGAGGCATTCCAGCTAGGAGTGCTAACTGCGGCAAGCTTAATTCTTTCAAATCTTTTCCGTAGTAATTTTGGGCTGCGGTTTGCATTCCATAATTACCGTTAGACATGTAGACTTTATTGATGTAATAGGTCAGGATTTCTTGCTTAGTTGCTTTTTGTTCTAATTGAACGGCTAGCCAAGCTTCTTGAGCTTTACGTGACAAAGTTTGATCAGCAGTTGAAGTTGAGAAATAAGTTAATTTAATTAATTGCTGAGTCAAGGTTGAAGCACCTTGGAGCCCTCCTCTTCCTTGGAGATTTCGTAATGTTGCACCCATGATACGGATGGTATCAACACCTCTATGATCAAAGAAGCGGTGATCTTCGATTGAGACAATAGCTTTGACCAAATTAGTGGGAATTTCATTGGCTTGAGCATTTACGCGACGTTCAGATCCAAGGTCAGCAATCAATTCGTTCTTGTTGTCATAAATTTTGCTGGAAGTTGTCGCAACTAATTTACTTTCAGATAAGGCTGGAGCCTTGCTAACAAAGTAGAGGAAAACACCACCACCTAATAGAAATATTGCGATAAATAAGGTAAGGAATGTAATTCCCATATACTTTAAGAATCGCAGAATAATTTGTTTGTTCATCTTGTTTTACCACCTAGTAAATGTTCTTTGATAATGTCGAGATAGGGAATTTGAGGGAAGGCTCCCTGTTTTACTAAATATCCGTTTTCCCGAATATATCCAAGTGGCATTGATTTTTGCCCCTTATCTTGATGATAAAAGCGAATCAAATCAAGTGCCGGTAACAAGTAAGTTTCTTGTTGAGAAGAAAAATGAAGTAGAACGAAGCAAATGCCCTGCTGTTCCAGAACTTGTTCCATATGTTGAATCTGATGAAGATGGAAGTTTTTTAGTGGAATAGCATTTTTTTGTCGTGTTTCCTTGGCTTCAAAGTCAATGTAATGTCCTCTATATACGCCAGAGTAATCCGTTGTGGAAGCCTGTCTAAAATAGGCTTCTACAATTTTGGCTCGACTCCGTTGAGGATAATCTACTCGAACGATCTGAACAGGCGTTGGCTTTTTATGGATAACGGCCATGCCATGCATTAGATAATAGTCGTTGGTAGCGTTAATCATCTTTTCAAAAGTCATTCCTCGATTTGCGAAATTTTTTGGTTGAGAAATAGATATTTGGCTTTTTTTTGATGAAATTTTATGAGGATAGTTGACCATATTTCTCCTTATTGGTACAATAACATCACTCTATTATACCATAAAAGTATAAAGAAAGGTGCAAAAATGACTACAGCTTTAATTATGGGCTATTCTAACTTCGACTTGGGTGTGTTTAACGAAAAGGATATCAGGTTAAAAGTTATAAAGAAAGCGATTCGAAGGGATTTAGAAAGTTTAGCAGAAGAGGGGCTTAAATGGCTGGTATTTACAGGGAATTTAGGATTTGAATCTTGGGTTCTGGATATTGCAAGTGAAATGAAAGACGAGTATGATTTCAGCCTAGCGACTATTTTTGATTTTGAAACACACGGGGAAAATTGGAATGAAGCTAATCAGCTTAAACTTGGCCAATTTAAGCAGGTAGATTTCGTTAAATATGCCTATCCCAAATATGAACATGTGGGCCAACTGCGTGATTACCAACGATTTTTACTGGAAAATACTGATTTAGCCTATTTTTTCTATGATCCAGAAAATGAGACAAAATTAAAATTTATGGACAAGCTGATGACAAATCAGGAAGGCTATCGTATAAAAAGGCTAACCTTTGAAGACTTAAATGAGCTGGCAGAAAATTTTTCTGAAAAGTAAGCCTTTGACCTTGATTTTTGTTTGCCTTTTTTTATATAATAATACTATTAGAAATCGAGAATGGAGAGAGAGATGGCAAGTATTATTTTTTCAGCAAAAGATATTTTTGAACAAGAGTTTGGACGTGAAGTCCGTGGGTATAGTAAGGTTGAAGTTGATGAATTTTTGGACGATGTCATCAAGGACTATGAAACTTATGCTGCTCTAGTCAAGTCTCTCCGTCAAGAAATTGCTGAGTTGAAGGAAGAATTATCTCGTAAACCGAAACCTTCACCAGTTCAAACAGAACCTCTTGAAGCGGCAACTACAAGCTCTATGACGAATTTTGATATTTTGAAACGCTTGAATCGTCTCGAAAAAGAAGTGTTTGGTAAACAAATTTTAGATAACTCTGATCTATAAGAGCTTATTTGAAAAGTGCAATTTTTGGATAATCGCGTGGAGAGAATTTCTTTTCATGAGGAAAGTCCATGCTAGCACAGGCTGTGATGCCTGTAGTGTTTGTGCTAGGCGAAATCATAAGCCTAGGGACGAGAAATCGTTACGGCAGTTGAAATGGCTAAGTCCTTGGATAGGTCAGAGTAGGCTTGAAAGTGCCACAGTGACGGAGTCTTTCTGGAAACGGAGAGAGTGGAACGCGGTAAACCCCTCAAGCTAGCAACCCAAATTTTGGTCGGGGCATGGAGTGCACGGAAACGAACGTAGTACTCTGACTACTATCAGCTCTATGCTGTTAGTGGTAGACAGATGATTATCGAAGGAAGTGGTCCTAGTCACTTCTGGAACAAAACATGGCTTATAGAAAATTGCATATAGGTTGGGGCTGAGAAAACTTTCTCAACCTCATTTTTTAAAGTGGACATATAGAAAGGTCTTATAAGACTGTAACATGAAAAAAGAATTTAATTTAATCGCGACTGCTGCAGCGGGTCTTGAAGCTGTTGTGGGACGAGAAATGCGAGAGTTGGGCTATGATTGTCAGGTTGAAAACGGCCGTGTTCGTTTTCAAGGAGATGCAAGAGCCATTATCGAAACCAACCTCTGGCTTCGAGCAGCAGACCGTATCAAGATTATTGTAGGCACATTCCCTGCTAAGACTTTTGAGGAGCTGTTTCAGGGAGTATTTGCCCTAGATTGGGAAAATTATTTACCACTTGGAGCTCGGTTCCCAATTTCAAAAGCTAAATGTGTTAAATCTAAACTACACAATGAACCAAGTGTGCAAGCTATTTCAAAGAAGGCTGTTGTCAAGAAATTGCAGAAACACTATGCTCGTCCAGAAGGTGTTCCTCTGATGGAAACTGGTCCTGAATTTAAGATTGAGGTATCTATTCTCAAAGATGTAGCAACTGTCATGATTGATACGACAGGCTCCAGTCTCTTTAAACGTGGCTATCGTACCGAAAAAGGTGGAGCTCCTATCAAGGAAAACATGGCGTCAGCTATTTTACAACTTTCTAACTGGTATCCAGACAAGCCTTTGATTGATCCGACCTGTGGTTCGGGGACTTTCTGTATTGAAGCGGTTATGATTGCCAGAAAGATGGCGCCTGGTCTGCGCCGTTCCTTTGCCTTTGAGGAATGGAACTGGGTCAGCGATCGTTTGATCCAAGAAGTTCGCACAGAGGCAGCTAAGAAAGTAGATCGTGAGTTGGAACTAGATATTATGGGCTGTGATATTGATGCTCGCATGGTGGAAATTGCTAAGGCCAATGCTCAGGCGGCAGGTGTTGCAGGAGATATTACCTTTAAGCAGATGCGCGTGCAGGATTTACGTTCCGATAAGATCAATGGGGTGATTATCTCTAACCCGCCTTATGGTGAACGCTTGTCAGATGATGCAGGGGTTACCAAGCTCTATGCTGAGATGGGGCAAGTATTTGCACCGCTGAAAACTTGGAGCAAATTTATCCTAACTAGTGATGAAGCTTTTGAGGCCAAGTACGGTAGTCAGGCGGATAAGAAACGTAAGTTGTACAATGGAACCTTAAAAGTTGATTTATATCAATATTTTGGTCAGCGTGTTAAACGCCAGGAAGTAAAGTAGAAAGGAAAACTCATGAGTAAGAAAAGACGGAATCGTCATAAAAAAGAAGGTCAAGAAGCGCGATTTGATTTTGATGATGCCAAAGAGCTAACAGTTGGACAAGCTATGCGAAAAAATGAAGAGGTGGAAGCAGGGGTCCTACCTGAAGATTCCATTTTGGATAAGTATGTCAAGCAACATAAGGATGAAATTGAGGCAGATAAGTTTGCGACCCGCCAATACAAAAAAGAGGAGTTAATCGAAAAAGAAGAGGCAGAGGTAGAGCAACCCCAGACTCTGGATAATTTACTTCAAGAGCTTCGTGATGAAACAGGAGTAACTTCTCCAGAACTAGAAAATGAATTGAGTCAGTTTGATGATCTAGAATTCACACGCGTTTCAGAAGCTCCTCTTGCCGAAGAATTTGAGACTGAAGAAGTACAATTATTTGGAGAGGAAGAAGTTCCAACATTTTCTCGAGTAACGGATAGTGAAGATGAAAAAAGTAAGAAGAAATGGGTGATTTATGGGGTCCTAGTAGCCTTAGCTGTTCTTATCCTTGGAACTGCTTATTATGTCTATCGTCAAGTAGCGCGTTCGACCAAGGAAATTCAGACTTCTCAATCAACCACAAACTCGCAGGCAGAAGTAGAAGAATTTAATAATTTATATGATACTTTCTACACAGATAGCAATAAAACGGCTTTGAAAAATAGCCAGTTTGATAAGTTGAGCCAACTGAAGACCCTGCTTGATAAGCTGGAAGGTAGTCGTGAACATACGCTTGCCAAATCTAAGTATGATAGTCTGGCAACGCAAATCAAGGCCATTCAAGATGTTAATGCAAAATTTGAAAAACCAGCTATTGTGGATGGTGTTTTGGATACCAATGCAAAAGCTAAATCTGACACTAAATTTACAGATATTAAAACTGGGAATACGGAGCTTGATAAAGTGCTAGATAAGGCTATCAGCCTTGGTAAGAGCCAGCAAACAAGTGCTTCAAGCTCAAGTTCAAGTCAAACTAGCAGTTCAAACTCTAGTCAAGCCAGCTCAAATACGACAAGTGAGACAAAACCAAGTAGTTCAAATACGGACTCAAATGAGACTAGAAGTTCTCGTGGTGAAGTCAATATGGGCGTGTCAAGTGCGGGTGTTTCTGTTCAAAGAAGTGCTAGTCGTGTTGCCTACAATCAGTCTGCTATTGATGATAGTAATAACTCTGCCTGGGATTTCGCGGATGGCGTTTTGGAACAAATTCTAGCTACTTCACGTTCACGTGGTTATATCACTGGAAATCAATACATCCTCGAACGTGTCAATATCGTTAATGGCAATGGTTATTACAACCTCTACAAGCCAGATGGAACCTATCTCTTTACCCTTAACTGTAAGACAGGATACTTTGTTGGAAATGGTTCTGGACATGCGGATGACTTGGACTACTAAGCAGTCGTTACAAAATTCTTTCTTTTCAAAAGTAAAAATGATAAAATAAAACAAATTAAACAAGAGGAGTGTCAAATGACAAAAGCTAACTTTGGTGTCGTAGGTATGGCCGTAATGGGTCGTAACCTTGCCCTTAATATTGAATCTCGTGGTTACACAGTTGCTATCTATAACCGTAGCAAAGAAAAAACTGAAGATGTAATTGCTTGCCATCCTGAAAAGAACTTTGTACCAAGCTATGACGTTGAAAGTTTTGTAAACTCAATCGAAAAACCTCGTCGTATCATGCTAATGGTTCAAGCTGGACCTGGTACAGATGCTACTATCCAAGCCCTTCTTCCACACCTTGACAAGGGTGATATCTTGATTGACGGCGGAAACACTTTCTACAAAGATACCATCCGTCGTAATGAAGAATTGGCAAACTCAGGTATCAACTTTATCGGTACAGGGGTTTCTGGTGGTGAAAAAGGTGCCCTTGAAGGTCCTTCTATCATGCCTGGTGGACAAAAAGAAGCCTACGAATTGGTTGCGGATGTTCTTGAAGAAATCTCGGCTAAAGCACCAGAAGATGGCAAACCATGTGTGACTTACATCGGTCCTGATGGAGCTGGTCACTATGTGAAAATGGTTCACAACGGTATTGAGTATGGTGACATGCAATTGATCGCAGAAAGCTATGACTTGATGCAACACTTGCTAGGCCTTTCTGCAGAAGATATGGCTGAAATCTTTACTGAATGGAACAAGGGTGAATTGGACAGCTACTTGATCGAAATCACAGCTGATATCTTGAGCCGTAAAGACGATGAAGGTCAAGATGGACCAATCGTAGACTACATCCTTGATGCCGCAGGTAACAAGGGAACTGGTAAATGGACTAGTCAATCATCACTTGACCTTGGTGTGCCATTGTCACTCATCACTGAGTCAGTATTTGCACGTTACATCTCTACTTACAAAGAAGAACGTGTGCATGCTAGCAAGGTTCTTCCAAAACCAGCTACTTTCAAATTTGAAGGAGACAAGGCTGAGTTGATTGAAAAAATTCGTCAAGCTCTTTACTTCTCAAAAATCATTTCATACGCACAAGGTTTTGCTCAATTGCGTGTAGCTTCTAAAGAAAATAATTGGAACTTGCCATTTGCAGACATCGCATCTATCTGGCGTGATGGCTGTATCATCCGTTCTCGTTTCTTGCAAAAGATTACAGATGCTTACAACCGTGATGCAGACCTTGCCAACCTTCTTTTGGATGAGTACTTCTTGGATGTTACTGCTAAGTACCAACAAGCAGTGCGTGATATCGTAGCTCTTGCTGTTCAAGCTGGTGTGCCAGTACCAACTTTCTCAGCAGCTATTACTTACTTTGATAGCTACCGTTCAGCTGACCTTCCAGCTAACTTGATCCAAGCGCAACGCGACTACTTTGGTGCCCACACTTACCAACGTAAAGACAAAGAAGGAACATTCCACTACTCTTGGTATGACGAAAAATAAGTAGGTCTGCCATGGGGAAACGGATTTTATTACTTGAGAAAGAAAGAAATCTAGCTCATTTTTTAAGTTTGGAACTCCAAAAAGAGCAATACCGAGTTGATAAGGTTGAGGAGGGGCAAAAAGCCCTCTCCATGGCTCTTCAGACAGACTATGACTTGATTTTATTGAATGCTCAACTGGGGGATATGACAGCCCAGGATTTTGCAGACAAGCTGAGTCGGACTAAGCCAGCTTCAGTGATCATGGTTTTGGACCATCGTGAAGAATTGCAAGATCAGATTGAGACAATCCAACGCTTTGCCGTTTCTTACATCTATAAGCCAGTTATTATTGAGAATCTGGTAGCTCGTATTTCAGCGATTTTCCGAGGTCGGGACTTCATCGATCAACACTGTAGTCAGATGAAGGTTCCAACGTCTTACCGCAATCTGAGTATGGATGTAGAACATCATACCGTTTATCGTGGCGAGGAAATGATTGCTCTGACGCGTCGTGAGTATGACCTCTTGGCTACTCTTATGGGAAGCAAGAAAGTTCTGACTCGTGAGCAGTTGTTGGAAAGTGTCTGGAAGTATGAAAGTGCGACCGAAACCAATATCGTGGATGTCTATATCCGTTATTTACGTAGCAAGCTTGATGTAAAAGGTCAAAAAAGCTACATTAAAACCGTTCGTGGTGTTGGTTACACCATGCAAGAATAGAAAAGCAGTTGCAGTTGTGTAACTGCTTTTTTCAAATGGAGAAAGGGATGTTTTTTTTGGTATTGACAGGAACGAATAAATGTGTTATAAGTTTTTTAGGAGGATAAAATAATGAAAGAAACCTTTTATAAAAAAATTGGGTATTTCAATTGTTGCTAGTACTTTGTTAGCTAGTCAGCTACCGACAGTATCTGCTTTGACTGTTATTTCAAGTACAGGCGAGGAGTATGAGGTAAGTGAAACATTACAAGAGAGTCCAGGAACTAATAATTTTTCACTTCCCGATGTTTCACCGACTTATGGTCAATATTATACAAATCAGTCAGAAGTCATTATTGGCAAAAATGATTTAGTTAAAGTAAAAAATACTTTACAATATCCTTACTCTACATCAGCTTATGTAAAAGCAACATTCAAAATTAAAAATGCCGATTCAGTAGAAATAGGTACAGGTAGAGGAAGTGCTTCCTTTATCAAAGACAATGTTTTGATTACAGCAGCTCATGTCGTTTATGACCGTGAATCCAAAACAGAAGCGACTGAAGTAGAGATTATGCCTGCGGCTACTCCAGATAGTAATCCATTTGGTGAAATAAAAGTCAAAGAAGTTCGTTATTTAAAAGAATTTCGAAATACTGCTCCAAATGAGCTTACTACCTATGACTTATCAGTTTTAATTTTGGAAGAACCGATTGGTGCTCAATTGGGGACGTTAGGACTTCCCAATAATTTAGAAAATACTAAAAATCTAGATGTAACAGTTACGGGATATTCTGCTGTTAATAAGGGTATTAAGCAGATGTATACTGATACAAAAACGATACTTCAAGATACAAATGATTTTTTATTCTACCAAATAGATACAAAGGGTGGTGCTAGCGGTTCAGCAGTGTATGATTCTAATAATAGGATTGTTGGAGTTCATACTAATGGGAGTGACCCTGAACAAATGAATTATGCTGTTAAGTTAAATGAGAAAGCTCTATCTTTCATCTACTCTGTTATTAAAGGGCATTCTATTGATGGATGGAAGTTGATTAGTGATACTTGGTATTATTATAAGAATAGTAATAAACAAACGGGTTGGCAAAGTATAAATGGCAAATGGTATTATCTTGAAACCTCTGGTTCAATGTCCACAGGTTGGAAATATGTACGAGGAAGATGGTATTATTTCGATAAGACCAATGGTGATATGAAGACTGGATGGTATAAAGATGGTTCAACATGGTACTATCTAGATCCTACTAATGGAGACATGAAAACAGGTTGGATAAAAGTAGGAGGAAACTGGTATTATCTCAACTCCTCTGGAGCAATGGTTACAGGTAGCCAAACTATCGATGGTAAAGTTTATAATTTCGCCTCATCTGGTGAGTGGATTTAATATTGGAGAGTATATAGATGAAAATTTTGAAAAAAACTATGCAAGTTGGACTGACAGTATTTTTCTTTGGCTTGCTAGCTACAAATGTAGTATTTGCGGATACCACAGGTGGACAGTTTGTTGATAAGGATAATAGAAAATATTATATAAAAGATGACCATAAAGCAATCTATTGGCATAAAATAGACGGTAAAACCTACTATTTTGGTGATAGAGGAGAGATGGTTGTCGGTTGGCAATACGTAGAAATTCCTGGAACAGGTTATCGTGATGATTTATTTAATAATCATCCAGTCTTAGAAATTGGCCTTGAGGAGAAGTGGTACTATTTTGGACAAGATGGTGCTTTGCTAGAACAAACAGATAAACAAGTACTAGAGGCAAAAACGTCTGAAAATACAGGAAAAGTATACGGTGAACAATATGCTCCATCTGCTGAAAAGAGAACTTATTATTTTGATAATCATTATGCTGTAAAGACAGGCTGGATTTATGAAGACGGCAATTGGTATTATTTAAATAAGATAGGAAATTTTGGCGATGATTCTTACAATCCACTACCAATTGGTGAAGTTGCTAAGGGTTGGACTCAAGATTTTCATGTTACTTTTGGCATTGATAGAAGCAAACCTGCTCCGTGGTACTATCTAGATCCAGAAACTGGTATCATGCAAACTGGTTGGAAACAACTTGGCAATAAATGGTACTATCTCCGTTCATCAGGAGCTATGGCAACTGGTTGGTATCAAGATGGTTCAACTTGGTATTACTTAGATAATAAAAATGGTGATATGAAAACGGGCTGGCAATATCTAGGTAATAACTGGTACTACCTCCGTTCATCAGGTGCCATGGCAACTGGTTGGTATCAAGATGGTTCAACTTGGTACTACCTAAATGCAGGTAATGGAGATATGAAGACAGGATGGTTCCAGGTAAATGGCAAATGGTACTACGCTTATAGTTCAGGTGCTTTAGCAGTGAATACCACTGTAGAAGGCTATTCTGTCAACTATAATGGCGAATGGATCCGATAATGAAAGAAGCGATTGTAAAGGAAACAATCGCTTTTTTTGTGAAAATATAATAAAATAGATAGGAGAGAATAAATAATTGTAGGAAAAAATAATACTCTTCGAAAATCAAATTCAAACCACGTCAGCGTCGCCTTACCGTACTCAAGTACAGCCTGCGGCTAGCTTCCTAGTTTGCTTTTTGATTTTCATTGAGTATGGGACGGCTTTTTCGTCTAGCAAAAGGAAAAAATGACAAAAAAGGTTGGTGTCGGTCAGGCACATAGTAAGATAATTTTAATAGGGGAGCATGCAGTCGTTTACGGTTATCCTGCCATTTCCCTGCCTCTTTTGGAGGTGGAGGTGACTTGTAAGCTAGTTCCTGCAGCGAGTCCTTGGCGTCTTTATGAGGAGGATACCTTGTCCATGGCAGTTTATGCTTCGCTGGAGTATTTGGATATCACAGAAGCCTGCATTCGCTGTGAGATTGACTCGGCTATCCCTGAGAAGCGGGGAATGGGTTCGTCAGCGGCTATCAGCATAGCGGCCATTCGTGCGGTATTTGACTACTATCAGGCAGAACTGCCTCATGATGTATTAGAAATCTTGGTCAATCGGGCAGAGATGATTGCCCATATGAATCCAAGTGGTTTGGATGCCAAGACCTGTCTCAGTGACCAGCCTATTCGCTTTATCAAGAACGTAGGATTTACAGAGCTTGAGATGGATTTATCTGCCTATTTGGTGATTGCCGATACAGGTGTTTATGGTCATACTCGTGAAGCTATTCAAGTGGTTCAAAGCAAGGGCAAGGATGCCCTGCCGTTTTTGCATGCCTTGGGAGAATTGACCCAGCAGGCAGAAGATGCGATTTCACAAAAAGATGCTGAAGGACTGGGGCAAATCCTCAGTCAAGCGCATTTACATTTAAAAGAAATTGGTGTCAGTAGCCCTGAGGCAGACTCTCTGGTTGAAACGGCTCTTAGCCATGGTGCTCTGGGTGCCAAGATGAGCGGTGGTGGGCTTGGAGGCTGTATCATAGCCTTGGCAACCAATTTGACTCAAGCTCAAGAACTAGCAGAAAGATTAGAAGAGAAAGGAGCTGTTCAGACATGGATAGAGAGCCTGTAACAGTACGTTCCTACGCAAATATTGCTATTATCAAATATTGGGGAAAGAAAAAAGAAAAAGAGATGGTGCCTGCTACTAGCAGTATTTCTTTGACTTTGGAAAATATGTACACGGAGACGACTTTGTCATCTCTACCGACGGATGCGACAGCTGATGCCTTTTACATCAATGGTCAGCTACAGAGTGAGGCGGAGCATATTAAGATGAGTAAGATAATCGACCGCTACCGTCCAGTTGGAGAAGTCTTTGTCCGTATCGATACTCAGAACAATATGCCTACCGCGGCGGGTCTGTCCTCAAGTTCTAGTGGTTTGTCTGCCTTGGTCAAGGCTTGTAATGCTTATTTTCAGCTTGGATTGGATAGAAGTCAGTTGGCGCAGGAGGCTAAGTTCGCCTCAGGATCTTCCTCTCGGAGTTTTTATGGACCGCTAGGTGCCTGGGATAAGGATAGCGGGGGAATTTACCCTGTAGAGACAGACTTGAAACTAGCTATGATTATGTTGGTGCTAGAGGATAAGAAAAAACCAATCTCTAGCCGTGACGGGATGAAACTTTGTGTGGAAACCTCGACGACCTTTGATGACTGGGTGCGCCAGTCTGAGAAAGACTATCAGGAGATGCTGGTTTACCTCAAAGAGAATGACTTTTCCAAGGTTGGTGAATTAACGGAGAAAAATGCCCTGGCTATGCACGCTACGACGAAAACAGCATCACCAGCCTTTTCTTATCTGACGGATGCTTCTTATGAAGCCATGGACTTTGTTCGCCAGCTCCGTGAGCAAGGGGAAGTTTGCTACTTTACCATGGATGCTGGTCCCAATGTCAAGGTCCTCTGTCAGGAGAAAGACTTGGAGCATTTATCTGAAATCTTCAGTCAACGTTATCGCTTGATTGTGTCAAAAACAAAGGATTTGAGTCAAGATGATTGCTGTTAAAACTTGCGGAAAACTCTATTGGGCAGGTGAATATGCTATTTTAGAGCCAGGGCAGTTGGCCTTGATAAAGGCCATTCCCATCTATATGAAGGGCGAGATTGCTTTTTCTGATAGTTACCACATCTACTCAGATATGTTTGATTTCGCAGTGGATTTGACGCCAAATCCTGACTATAGCTTGATTCAAGAAACGGTTGCTTTAGTGGAAGATTTCCTCGTTTATCGTGGGCAGACCTTGCGACCGTTTTCTTTGGAAATCCGTGGAAAAATGGAACGAGAAGGGAAAAAGTTTGGTCTAGGCTCTAGTGGCAGCGTAGTTGTCTTGGTTGTCAAGGCTTTGCTGGCTCTGTATAATCTTTCGATTGATCAGGGTCTCTTGTTCAAGTTAGCCAGCGCTGTCTTGCTCAAGCGAGGAGACAATGGCTCTATGGGAGACCTTGCCTGTATTGTGGCAGAGGAATTGGTTCTCTACCAGTCATTTGATCGCCAGAAGATAGCAGCTTGGTTGGAAGAAGAAAATTTTTCGACAGTTTTAGAGCGTGATTGGGGCTTTTCAATCTCACACGTACAACCTGCATTAGAATGTGATTTCCTAGTGGGATGGACCAAGGAAGTGGCTGTATCGAGTCACATGGTTCAGCAAATCAAGCAAAATATCAATCAGAAATTTTTAAGTTCCTCAAAAGAAACGGTGGTTTCTTTGGTAGAAGCCTTGAAGCAGGGGAAAGTTGAAAAAATTATCGAGCAAGTAGAAGTGGCAAGCAAGCTTTTAGAAGGCTTGAGCGCAGATATTTACACGCCTTCGCTTAGACAGTTGAAAGAAGCCGGTCAAGATTTGCAGGCTGTTGCCAAGAGTAGCGGCGCTGGTGGTGGTGATTGTGGTATTGCCTTGAGTTTTGATGAGCAATCAACTGAAACCCTAAAAAACCGTTGGGCCGATCTGGGGATTGAGCTCTTATACCAAGAAAGGATGGGACATGACGACAAATCGTAAGGATGAGCACATCCGCTATGCCCTTGAGCAGAAAAGTTCCTACAACAGCTTTGATGAGGTGGAGTTGATTCATTCTTCCTTGCCTCTTTACGACCTGGATGAAATCGATCTGTCGACAGAGTTTGCTGGACGAAAGTGGGATTTTCCTTTCTATATCAATGCCATGACGGGTGGGAGTGAAAAAGGTAAAGAAATCAATCAAAAACTAGCTCAGGTGGCGGACGCCTGTGGGATTTTGTTTGTGACGGGATCTTATAGCGCAGCCCTCAAAGATTCAACAGATGACTCTTTTTCTGTCAAGTCTAGTCATCCAAATCTCCTCCTTGGAACCAATATTGGATTGGATAAGCCTGTCGAGTTAGGTTTTCAGACTGTAGAAGAGATGAATCCCCTTCTCCTGCAAGTGCATGTCAATGTCATGCAGGAATTGCTCATGCCTGAGGGAGAAAGGAAGTTCAGAATCTGGCAATCGAATCTGGCAGACTATAGTAAGCAAATCCCCGTTCCGATTGTCCTCAAGGAAGTGGGCTTTGGAATGGATGTGAAGACCATCGAAAGAGCCTATGAATTGGGCATTCGAACCTTTGACCTGTCAGGTCGTGGTGGCACCAGCTTTGCTTATATCGAAAACCGTCGCAGTGGTCAGCGTGATTATCTCAATCAATGGGGCCAGTCTACCATGCAGGCCCTTATCAATGCCCAAGACTGGAAAGACAAGGCTGAACTCTTAGTTAGTGGAGGTGTTCGCAATCCGCTGGATATGATTAAGTGTTTGGTCTTTGGTGCTAAGGCTGTAGGACTGTCTCGAACCGTTCTGGAATTGGTTGAAACCTATTCAGTCGAAGAAGTGATTGATATTGTCCAAGGCTGGAAAGCAGATCTACGCTTGATCATGTGTGCCCTTAAGTGTGCAACCATAGCAGATTTGCAAAAAGTAGACTATCTTCTTTATGGAAAATTAAAAGAAGCAAAAGATCAGATGAAAAAGGCGTAACCACCGCCTTTTTTTCCATCCTCAGACTGAGGTGACTTTTTTGAATTGTGATAAAATAGAAGGGAGAGGATGCACCTATGAGAAAATTTAAAATCTTTTTATTTATCGAAGCCTGTCTTCTGACAGGAGCTCTGATTTTGATGGTATCAGAGCATTTTTCGCGTTTTCTGCTGATTCTATTCCTCTTTTTGCTTTTGATTCGCTATTACACTGGTAAAGAGGGCAATAATCTTCTTTTAGTGGTGGCAACCATTCTCTTCTTTTTCATCGTCATGCTCAATCCCTTTGTGATTCTAGCTATTTTTGTTGCGGTTATATACAGTCTCTTTCTTCTTTATCCGATGATGAACCAGGAAAAAGAGCAGACAAATTTGGTGTTTGAAGAGGTGGTGACGGTTAAGAAGGAGAAAAATCGTTGGTTTGGTAATCTCCATCATTTTTCAAGTTACCAAACTTGCCAGTTTGATGATATCAATCTTTTTCGCCTCATGGGCAAGGACACTATTCATCTGGAGAGAGTGATTTTAACCAATCATGACAATGTCATTCTTCTCAGAAAGATGGTAGGTACGACCAAAATCATTGTGCCTGTAGATGTGGAAGTAAGCCTCAGCGTTAACTGCCTCTATGGTGATTTGACTTTTTTCAATCAGCCTAAGCGAGCCCTCCGCAATGAACACTATCATCAGGAAACGAGAGATTATCTCAAGAGTAACAAGAGTGTCAAGATTCTCTTGACCACTATTATTGGGGATGTTGAGGTGGTCAGAGGATGAAAAAACAAGCTTATGTAATCATTGCCCTTACCTCCTTCCTATTTGTCTTATTTTTCTCCCACAGCTTGTTGGAAATCCTTGACTTTGACTGGACTATTTTCTTGCATGATGTCGAAAAAACAGAAAAATTTGTCTTTTTGTTGTTGGTATTCAGCTTGTCCATGACCTGTCTTTTAGCCCTGTTTTGGCGAGGTGTGGAAGAACTTTCTTTAAGAAAAATGCAGGCTAATCTCAAGCGTTTGTTGGCAGGGCAAGAAGTGGTTCAGCTTGCAGATCCAGATTTGGACGCCAGTTTCAAGTCCTTGTCAGGGAAACTTAACCTCTTGACAGAGGCTCTTCAAAAGGCTGAAAATCACAGTCTTGCCCAGGAAGAGGAAATCATTGAGAAAGAACGAAAGCGGATTGCTCGGGATTTGCACGATACGGTCAGTCAGGAGTTGTTTGCGGCCCACATGATTTTGTCAGGTATCAGTCAGCAGGCTTTGAAACTGGATAGAGAAAAGATGCAGACCCAGTTGCAGAGTGTCACAGCCATTCTTGAAACAGCCCAGAAGGACTTGAGAGTCTTGCTTTTGCATTTGCGACCAGTTGAGCTGGAGCAGAAGAGTCTGGTTGAGGGAATCCAAATCCTCTTAAAAGAGCTTGAGGACAAGAGTGATCTCAAGGTTAGTCTCAAGCAAAATGTGATGAAATTACCTAAGAAAATCGAGGAGCATATCTTCCGCATTTTGCAGGAGTTGATTAGCAATACCCTTCGTCATGCCCAGGCATCTTGTCTGGATGTTTATCTCTATCAGACAGATGTTGAATTGCAACTGAAGGTGGTGGATAATGGGATTGGTTTCCAGTTAGGGAGCTTAGACGACTTGAGTTATGGACTGCGAAACATCAAGGAGCGGGTCGAAGATATGGCAGGGACGGTTCGGTTATTGACAGCTCCCAAGCAAGGATTAGCAGTTGATATCCGCATTCCCCTGCTCGATAAGGAATGATAAAGGAGTAAAGATGAAAATTTTACTAGTAGATGACCACGAAATGGTCCGCTTGGGCTTGAAAAGCTACTTTGACCTCCAAGACGATGTAGAAGTTGTGGGCGAGGCGGCCAACGGGTCTCAAGGTATTGACTTGGCCTTGGGATTGCGTCCAGATGTCATTGTCATGGATATCGTCATGCCTGAGATGAATGGAATTGACGCGACCTTAGCTATCCTCAAAGAATGGCCTGAAGCCAAAATATTAATAGTCACATCTTACTTGGACAATGAAAAAATCATGCCTGTCTTAAATGCTGGTGCTAGGGGCTATATGCTCAAGACTTCTAGTGCAGATGAATTGCTCCATGCTGTCCGCAAGGTGGCTGCTGGGGAGCTAGCCATTGAGCAAGAGGTCAGCAAGAAGGTCGAATACCACCGCAATCACATAGAACTACATGAGGACCTGACTGCACGTGAACGAGATGTACTTCAGCTGATAGCCAAGGGATATGAAAATCAGCGCATCGCAGATGAACTCTTTATCTCTCTCAAGACGGTCAAGACCCACGTGTCCAACATTCTTGCCAAACTTGAGGTTAGCGATCGCACCCAAGCAGCGGTCTATGCCTTTCAGCACCACTTGGTGGAACATGAAGAGTTTTAGCAGTTATATAAAATAATGTTGGAGAAATGACTTGATTTAGTATCAAAGAAGCGAGTAAGTACCTCTAGCGTGATAAAATATTTTTTTCACAATATTTTTATGTTATTTGTTGACATTCATTTTATAGGGGAGTAGAATAGAGTTATAAATAGATAAAATAATATATTGACTATAAAAAATTGATATAAACTCAAAAGGAGGTTAAAATCATGTCCCTGTAAATTATTAAAATAAGGTCACTAGAGCGTTAAGGTCTTTATTTCATCGCTTTAAGAGCGCTATAATAATATGGTCAAACTAACTCTATCTCACAGTTTCAATTCGTGGAGGAAATAACTATGAAAAAATCTAAACTACTTACTCTTGGTTTACTTGCAGGTGCTGGTCTACTTTTGTCTATCAATCAAGTACAGGCTGCAGATACTTGGGTTAAAAATGGATCTGACTGGAATCTTTCACAAGATGGCAGCCTCGCTAAGGATAAATGGGTACAAAATGCTGGTTCTTGGTACCACTTTGACGGTTCTGGAAACATGCAGACAGGTTGGCTCAAAGACGGTAACACTTGGTATTCGCTCGCAGATAGTGGGGCTATGCGCACTGGCTGGTATAAGGACGGAAATACATGGTATTCCCTAGCAGATAGTGGTGCCATGCGTACAGGTTGGTACAAAGAAGGGTCTACATGGTATTATCTCAAAGGCAGTGGCGCTATGGCAACAGGATGGGCGACTGCAAATGGTCAATGGTCTTACTTTGAAAAATCAGGTGCTATGGTAGCAGATAGAGCTGTTCCAGCAAGCGATGGGGAAAGTTATGTCATTGGTAAGGATGGTTATATGTTAACCAGACTTCCAAGTCAGGTTGAACAATCTCAAGCGAATGATACAATTATCAGAAATATTGTTACTTTGTCTGACGGGTATGATTATTATCTTATTTATACAAAAGATGGAGTCATTGTTGAAAAGAATGCCTGGTACATCAAACCAGAGTTTAAAAAGTTTTCTAATAAATATGGGGATTACGTTTCAAATACGATGTTGGCTTTAACAGATAATAAAGATCAAGGACAGGAAATTGATCCTAAAGCTGTTATAAAGAATTTCCAAAACTTACCAAACAGGTATTACTTTGGGGCAGATGGTCGTCGAGTAACAAATTTACCAGAAATGACCACCTATTCAGAGATTAAAAAAGTTGGAAATGATGTCTATCTAGAAAATCCAGGTGCACGACTTTTTCTTGGAGCTACCAGCTTCACAATCAATAATAATAAACTATATTACTTAGATGGTGCTAATGGCAAACTCAAAACAGGTTATTTTGCATTGATTGATGATAGACCAAGTTCTCATCACTATCATATTCTTGTTTATACAGACCAATCTGGTGAAATTCTTAAAATGAAACGATTGCCAACAGGAATTTCAGATTATCTTAATAAAGAAATTGACGGTTTCTACGGTCAAACTGTTAAAATCGATAGTAAGACAGGAAATGTTTCTGTTGTGAAATAAACTATCTGACATAGTAAAAAGAAAAAAGCGAACAGTTTCGTTTACTAGGAAGTCATGTTCATTTCACTATAGAACAGGAGGAAATAGCTATGAAAAAATCTAAACTTCTCACACTTGGTTTGCTTGCAGGTGCTGGTCTACTTTTGTCTATCAACCAAGCACAGGCTGCAGATACTTGGGTTAAAAATGGGTCTGACTGGAATCTTTCTCAAGATGGCAGCCTAGCTAAGGATAAATGGGTGCAAAATGCTGGTTCTTGGTACCACTTTGACGCTTCTGGTAAAATGCAGACAGGCTGGCTCAAAGACGGCAATACCTGGTACTCACTAGCAGATAGCGGGGCTATGCGTACTGGATGGTACAAAGAAGGTAGTACATGGTACTCCCTAGCAGATAGTGGCGCCATGCGTACAGGTTGGTACAAAGAAGGAGCTACTTGGTACTATCTTCATTTTAGTGGTTCTATGATGACAGGTTGGGTGTTCATAGATGGTAATTGGTATTATTTTGAACAATCAGGTGCAATGGCCTCTGATAGAGTTGTAAATTCTAGTGATGGGACAGGCTATATTCTCAGCAAGGATGGCCATATGTTCACTTTACAAAATAGCCCTTATAAACATGGTGACATTGTTCGTTTAGGCGATGGATATGAATATCTGATTACAGCAAAATTTGACGGACATAACTTTACTGATGTTATCGTGGATAAAAACACTTGGTATATCAAACCTGAGTTCAAGAAGTTTTCCGACAAATACGGGGATGAGGTTGCAAATACAACCTTAGCTTTAGTAGATAATAAAGAAGAAGGACAAGAAATTGATCCTACAGCTGTTATTCGTAATTTCCAAAATCTACCAGGTCGATATTACTTTGGAGCAGATGGTCGTAGAGTGACACCACTTCCAGAGATGACAACTAGATCAGAAATCAAAAAAGTTGGCAATGATCTTTATCTAGAAGACCCAGGTGTACGACTTAGACTTCCATCTACTAGCTTCACAATCAATAACAATAAATTATACTATTTAGATGAAGCTAATGGTAAGCTTAAAACAGGTTACTTTGTATTGATTGATGACGGTATGTCTACAACCCACTATCATTTCCTTGTATATGCAGACCAATCTGGTGAGGTTCTTAAGATGAAACGCTTGCCATCAGGATTTTCAGATTATTTTGATAAAGAAATCGATGGTTTCTATGGTCAAAAAATTAAGATTACACAGCCAAATAAGTATGAATATTACAAGGTTCTTGTGGTTAAATAAGACAAAACGAATCGCCTAATGAGGGATGTTTGGGCGATTCGTTTTTTACTGTAATCAGCCATCATTAAGCATCTTTTAAAACTAAAGAAAACTAAGAAGAAACCGTACCTCCCCCATCATTGAAAAGCGCAGTCATTACTTGAAAAAAGTCGCTCGTTTATGTTATAATAGACTGTATTTAAAAAATTTTAAGGAGAAATGACAGAATGTCTGTATCATTTGAAAACAAAGAAACAAACCGTGGTGTCTTGACTTTCACTATCTCTCAAGACCAAATCAAACCAGAATTGGACCGTGTCTTCAACTCAGTGAAGAAATCTCTTAATGTTCCAGGTTTCCGTAAAGGTCACCTTCCACGCCCTATCTTCGACAAAAAATTTGGTGAAGAGTCACTTTACCAAGACGTTATGAACGCTCTTTTGCCAAACGCTTATGAAGCAGCTGTAAAAGAAGCTGGTCTTGAAGTGGTTGCTCAACCAAAAATTGATGTAACTTCAATGGAAAAAGGTCAAGACTGGGTTATCACTGCTGAAGTTGTTACAAAACCTGAAGTAAAATTGGGTGACTACAAAAACCTTGAAGTATCAGTTGATCTAGAAAAAGAAGTAACTGACGCTGACGTTGAAGAGCGTATCGAACGCGAACGCAACAACTTGGCTGAATTGGTTATCAAGGAAGCTGCTGCTGAAAACGGCGACACTGTTGTCATCGACTTCGTTGGTTCTATCGACGGTGTTGAATTTGACGGTGGAAAAGGGGAAAACTTCTCACTTGGCCTTGGTTCAGGTCAATTCATCCCTGGTTTCGAAGACCAATTGGTAGGTCACTCAGCTGGCGAAACTGTTGATGTTATCGTAACATTCCCAGAAGACTACCAGGCAGAAGACCTTGCAGGTAAAGAAGCTAAATTCGTAACAACTATCCACGAAGTAAAAGCTAAAGAAGTTCCAGCTCTTGACGATGAGCTTGCAAAAGACATCGACGAAGAAGTTGAAACACTTGCTGAATTGAAAGAAAAATACCGCAAGGAATTGGCTGCAGCTAAAGAAGAAGCATACAAAGATGCAGTTGAAGGTGCAGCAATCGATAAAGCTGTAGAAAACGCTGAAATTGTAGAACTTCCAGAAGAAATGATCCACGAAGAAGTTCACCGTTCAGTAAACGAATTCCTTGGAAACTTGCAACGTCAAGGTATCAACCCTGACATGTACTTCCAAATCACTGGAACTACTCAAGAAGACCTTCATAAACAATACGAGGGAGAAGCTGAGTCACGTACTAAGACTAACCTTGTTATCGAAGCAGTTGCTAAAGCTGAAGGATTTGACGCTTCAGAAGAAGAAATCCAAAAAGAAATCGAGCAACTAGCAACGGACTACAACATGGAAGTTGCTCAAGTACAAAGCTTGCTTTCAGCTGACATGTTGAAACACGACATCACAATCAAAAAAGCTGTTGAATTGATTACAAGCACTGCAACAGTTAAATAATCTTATACTCTTCGAAAATCAAATTCAAACCACGTCAGCGTCGCCTTACCGTACTCAAGTACAGCTTGCGGCTAGCTTCCTAGTTTGCTCTTTGATTTTCATTGAGTATTCATAAACAAAAAGCCCACCTGAATTGGTGGGTTTTCTTGTACACTATTTTCTAAAAATCTCTTTGAGCTCTGCTTCTGTAATCCCGATCATGGCTGGGATGCTGTCCCAGTTTTCTTCGGTTAGAATGTAGGATTGTTCAGAGTCACTTGATGTGTTAGTTTCGGATATAGCTTGTTGCTTTTCTTCAACATTTTCAATTAGATCACTGAAGCGTTCAATCAGATAGGTTTTTCGGGCTGTTCCGATGTGCTGGGTAGCATAGTCGAAGGCCTGTAATTCGCCTAGTAAGATGAGTTTGCTTTTGGCGCGTGTAATGGCTGTGTAGATGAGATTGCGCTCCAGCATACGCCTGCTAGCACTAGTGATAGGTAGGATGACAACAGGGAACTCACTTCCCTGAGACTTATGGATACTCATGGCATAGGCCAAGCGAATCTTGTACCATTCGTTACGGGGGTAAGAGACTTCATTACCATCAAAATCAATGACAATCTCGTCTTGCTTCGATTCGGTATATTTTCCAGGAATCAGGTCTGTGATGGCTCCCAAATCTCCATTAAAGACATTGATTTCAGCATCGTTAACCAAGTGAATGACCTTGTCGCCCTTGCGATAGTGACACTGGGGAGCCTCAAAACTGAGTTGGTCTTTTTGTGGTGGGTTAAGGAGGTCTTGCATGAGCTGGTTGATGGCATCAATCCCTGCCGTCCCTCGGTACATGGGAGCCAGCACTTGGATATCACGAGCAGGGATGCCACTTCTGAGGGCAGCACCTAAGATTTTCTCAATGGTGGCAGGAATATGACCGCTAGCAATTTCAAAGTAGGAACGGTCTGCTTTTTTCTGGGTGAAATCAGCTGGCAAGATGCCCTGTCGAATCTGACTAGCTAGGGTGACGATGGTCGATTCTTCGCTTTGCCGGTAAATTTTTTCCAAGCGAGTCTGAGGAATCAAAGGAATATGAAGCAGGTCAGCTAGAACCTGACCGGGACTGACAGACGGTAGCTGGTCACTGTCGCCCACGATGAGGATTTTACTGTTAGAAGAGATGTTGGAGAAGAGTTGATTGGCCAGCCAAGTGTCCACCATGGAGAATTCATCCACGATGATAAAGTCAGCATCCAGATAATCTTCCAGATGACTGGTATCATCGTCGCCTGTCATTCCCAAGTGGCGGTGTATGGTTGCGCTAGGCAAGCCTGTCAATTCATTCATGCGGCGAGCGGCTCGTCCAGTTGGAGCAGCCAGAAGAATGGGCAAGTTGCTTTTTTTCCTGAGGTCAAGTCCTTCTAAAAGGGCATAAACAGCGATGATCCCATTGATAACCGTTGTTTTACCAGTGCCAGGCCCACCTGTCAGGATAAAGACCTTGTTCTGTATAGCGTCGCAGATAGCCTGTTTTTGAATGCTATCATACTTAATTCCCAGATCTTCCTCGACAGTAGAGATATGTTTTTGAATGGTTTCTAAATCATGACTCTTTTGTTTTCCTTTTTCAAGGATACGAACCAAGTGACTGCGGATGCCTTCCTCAGCGAAAAAGAGGCTGTTATCAAAGATTTTGGTATCAATCTGCTGAACCTTGTCTTCTTCGATCAGGTAGGAGAGTTCTTGAGCTACTTGGCTGGGATCTAGTTCCACGGGACGGGAAGACTCAAGGAGAGTAAGGGTTTGTTCTAGCAAATCCCGTGCTTCAACATAGGTGTCCCCTGTTTCCATACAGGCCTGAAAAAGACTGTGAACTAGTCCTGCACGGAAGCGTTCAGGAGCTTGAGTTTCGATGCCTAGTTCCTCCGCTAATTGGTCTGCAATAGTAAATCCCAATCCCTTGATATCCTCAACCAGCTGGTAGGGATAGTTTTCAACCACATCAAGGGTTTCTTCCTTGTAAAAGTCTTGAATCTGAAAGGCTAGTTTATTGGGAATGCCGTAGTTGGCTAGTTTGGCCAAAACCATCTCCGTTCCGTAGTTGAGACGAAGAGTGGAGACGAATGCCTCGCGGTTTTTGGCAGAGAGCCCTGAGATACCTTCTAGCTTTTCTGGGTGTTGCAGAATTTCGTCAATGGTATTGTCGCCATAGGTGTCCACGATTTTTTGAGCTGTCTTGAGACCAATTCCCTTGAAGTGGTTACTTGAAAAGTACTTAACCAAGCCCTTGCTAGTTGGTTTTGCGCGTTCATAACGGCTGATCTGTAGTTGTTCTCCATACTTGGAGTGCTGGACAATTTGCCCCCAAAAAGTATAGTCTTCTCCCTCAATCACGTCAGCCATGGTTCCTGTAACAATGATTTCAAAATCATCAAAATCCGCTGCGTCCGTATCTTCGATTTCTAGGAGGAGGATGCGGTAAAAATTGCTGGGATTTTCAAAAATAATCCGTTCAATGGTTCCTGAAAAATAAACTTCCATAAGATTCCTTTGCATAAATAGGTGAGAGTTAATACTCTTCGAAAATCAAATTCAAACCACGTCAGCTTCGCCTTGCCGTACTCAAGTATAGCCTGCGGCTAGCTTCCTAGTTTGCTCTTTGATTTTCATTGAGTATAACTTTGTTTCTATCTTAATCAAACTGGATAGTGAATAATCATCTTCTCACGATAGAAGAAGAGGCTGAGATTGCTGATTCTCGGCCTCTTAGGTCTCTTAAAATGTTCCGATACGGGTGATTGGCCAGAAGCGGAATTTAGCTTCCCCTGTGATATCTTTTGCTTTAAAAGTACCTACGTGGCGGCTGTCGCTCGAAACCAAGCGGTCATCTCCGAGGAGAAGGTATTCTCCTTCTGGAACAGTAAAGCTAAAGTTGGTGTTGTAGTTGACATCAACTGTGAAGGCTTGGGCTTTTTGAGCGATACTTCTAAAGAAGATTCCTTTATTTCCTTCAAATCCCTTACCTGAGTAGGTGCTTTGGAGTTTGTCATCCTTGAAACGTTTGATGTAGTCAGCTAGGTAAGGTTCGTCTGTCTCTTTGTCATTAATATAAAGTTTATCATTTTCGTAACGGATGGTGTCGCCAGGCATTCCAATAACGCGCTTGACGATGTCCTTATTGCCATCTTCCTCATGGGCCACCACGATATCAAAACGGTCAATAGGGAGGTGCTTAACAACAAAGAGGATTTCGCCATCAGCTAGGGTCGGATCCATGGAATGTCCTTCTACGCGGACATTACTCCAAAAAAAGATACGGCTTAAAGCTAGTAATGACAGAATCAGGAGGAACAATCCCCACTCTTTTAGGAAATTTTTAAATGAATTCATAACTTACCTTTCTAAGCGTTTTTTCGCTTTTTCAGTATTTTTAAAGTGCAGTTTGGCGCAGAAGTTGAGTCCCTGCATACCATAGGCTTGTAAAATCTGACTAGCCACCTTGTCAGAAGCCGTTCCAGCTCCACTTGGAAGTTGATAGCCCAGCTCTCGTCCTAGATTTTCTAGATTTTCCAGAAAGAGATCACGCGCAATGACAGAAGAAACTGCGACAGCCAAGTATTTTCCCTCAGCCTTTTCTTCCAAGCTGATAGGATTGCTGAAACGATTGGCCTCTTGTGCCAAGTACTTGTCATAATTTTTAGCACTGGTAAAGGCATCAATCACAATTTTCTCAGGCTGAATGCCTTTTTGAAGGAGGAGATAGATAGCCTGGTTATGGAGGGCTACCTTAACCGAAACAGCATTGTAGCGATCTCCGATGACCTCGTTGTACTTGCTGGGTGAGAGAAGCAATGCCTGGTGCTGGATTTTTTCCTTGAGGATAGGGGCAATCTGACGGATCTTTTGGTCGGTCAGTGTCTTGGAATCCCCTACACCGAGTTTTCGCAAGAAGGCATGCTGGTCAGGTGTGACAAAAGAAGCCACAACTGCAAGTCCACCAAAGTAGGAACCATTTCCCACCTCATCTGTCCCAATCAAAGGGAGATTTTGTCCGCTGGTTTCCTCTAAAACCTGATAGCCAAAGAAACTAGCATATTTCTCAGCTCCTTCACCCTGAAGCAAGACCTTTCCAGAAGTATAGATAGAAACCGTTGCTTGAGGTAGTCGCAAAAAGTAGCGGATATAGGGATTCTTGCTGGGAGCTAGACTACTTTGATAGTGTTCAAGAAAAGCCTGAATCTCCTTTTCGCTTGGTGTGAGTGTTATACTTGCCATAGTTTCTATTGTACCACAAAAGCAGACAAATTTGTAAAAACTGACAAAATTAGCGAATTTTGGTATAATATCGTGAGGTGAATTTTATGGCAAATCTAAATCGATTCAAATTTACATTCGGGAAAAAATCATTAACCTTGACAAGCGAGCATGATAACCTTTTTATGGAGGAAATCGCCAAGGTTGCGACAGAAAAATACCAAGCAATTAAAGAACAAATGCCTAGTGCAGACGATGAAACAATCGCTCTTTTGTTGGCAGTCAACTGTTTATCAACTCAGCTCAGCCGTGAGATTGAATTTGATGATAAGGAGCAAGAATTAGAAGAACTCCGTCACAAGCTTGTGACTTGCAAGCAAGAACAGAGCAAGATTGAGGATTCCTTATGATTTCACTCCTTCTTCTATTGGTCTTGGCTTGGGGATTTTATATCGGCTATCGGAGAGGCCTGCTCTTACAGGTTTATTACCTGATTTCAGCCATGGCATCGGCTTTTGTGGCCGGCCAGTTTTACAAGGGAATTGGAGAGCAATTTCATTTGCTGCTCCCTTATGCAAATCCGCAGGAAGGTCAGGGAACTTTCTTTTTCCCATCGGATCAACTCTTTCAGTTGGATAAGGTCTTTTACGCAGGGATCGGCTACTTGCTTGTATTTGGGATTGTCTATAGCATCGGTCGTTTGCTTGGTCTCCTCTTACACTTGATTCCTAGTAAAAAGCTTGGTGGCAAGTTGTTCCAAGTTTCAGCAGGTATCTTGTCCATGTTGGTGACCTTATTTGTCTTGCAAATGGCCTTGACCATCTTGGCGACCATCCCCATGGCAGCTATACAAAATCCTCTTGAAAAGAGTATCGTCGCAAAACATATCATCCAGAGCATACCAGTAACAACCAGTTGGCTCAAACAAATCTGGGTGACAAATTTAATCGGATAAAAAGGGCAGGAGTTTTCCTAGCCCTTTGTTTACAGATTGACTAGAATCTATCAGAATGTAAAAAGCTAATACTCTTCGAAAATCTCTTCAAACCACGTCAGCTTCCATCTGCAACCTCAAAACACTGTTTTGAGCAACCTGTGGCTAGCTTCCTAGTTTGCTTTTTGATTTTTATTGAGTTTCATACACCTAGACATTCAAAGATAAGGAAATAACGATGAATAAGAAAATATTAGAAACATTAGAGTTCAATAAGGTCAAGGCCTTGTTTGAGCCCCATTTGTTGACCGAGCAGGGCTTGGAGCAATTGAGACAGCTGGCTCCGACTGCCAAAGCAGATAAAATCAAACAGGCTTTTGTTGAGATGAAGGAAATGCAGGCTCTTTTTGTTGAGCAACCGCATTTTACCATTCTCGCAACCAAGGAAATCGCAGGAGTCTGCAAGCGTTTGGAGATGGGAGCGGACTTCAATATCGAGGAGTTCCTACTTTTGAAGCGCGTGCTTCTTGCCAGCCGAGAATTGCAAAGTTTTTATGCTAATCTGGAAAATGTCAACTTGACAGGATTAGCCCTCTGGTTTGAGAAATTACATGATTTTCCGCAATTACAAGGAAATCTCCAAGCCTTTAATGATGCAGGTTTCATTGAGAATTTTGCCAGTGAAGAATTGGCGCGCATCCGTCGCAAAATCCATGATAGCGAGAGTCAGGTCCGCGATGTCTTGCAAGATTTGCTTAAGCAAAAAGCGCAGATGTTGACGGAAGGAATTGTTGCCAGCAGAAATGGCCGTCAGGTTTTACCAGTCAAAAATACCTACCGCAATAAGATTGCAGGTGTCGTTCATGATATTTCTGCTAGTGGAAACACCGTCTATATCGAACCCCGTGAGGTGGTCAAACTGAGTGAAGAAATTGCTAGTTTGCGAGCAGATGAGCGCTATGAAATGCTTCGCATTCTCCAAGAAATTTCTGAGCGTGTCCGCCCTCATGCGGCTGAGATTGCCAATGATGCTTGGATTATCGGCCATCTGGACTTGATTCGTGCCAAGGTTCGTTTTATCCAAGAAAGGCAAGCAGTCGTGCCTCAGCTGTCAGAAAATCAAGAGATTCAACTGCTCCATGTCTGCCATCCTCTGGTCAAAAATGCCGTCGCAAATGATGTCCATTTTGGTCAAGATTTAACAGCGATTGTTATTACAGGTCCCAATACTGGTGGTAAGACCATCATGCTCAAAACCCTCGGCTTGACACAGGTCATGGCCCAGTCTGGTTTGCCGATTTTAGCAGACAAGGGAAGTCGTGTTGGTATTTTTGAAGAAATCTTTGCAGATATTGGGGATGAGCAGTCTATTGAGCAGAGCTTGTCTACCTTCTCTAGCCACATGACCAATATTGTGGATATTCTTGGCAAGGTTAACCAACATTCACTCTTACTCTTGGATGAGTTGGGGGCTGGTACAGATCCCCAAGAGGGAGCCGCCCTTGCTATGGCCATTTTGGAGGACCTTCGTCTGCGTCAAGTCAAGACTATGGCGACCACCCACTATCCAGAACTCAAGGCCTACGGTATTGAGACAGCCTTTGTGCAAAATGCCAGCATGGAGTTTGATACTGCAACTCTTCGCCCGACCTATCGCTTTATGCAGGGTGTTCCTGGCCGAAGCAATGCCTTTGAAATTGCCAAACGTCTAGGCCTATCTGAAGTTATCGTAGGGGATGCCAGCCAGCAGATCGATCAGGACAATGATGTCAATCGGATTATTGAGCAACTGGAAGAGCAGACGCTAGAGAGTCGCAAACGCTTGGACAATATCCGTGAGGTGGAGCAAGAAAATCTCAAGATGAACCGTGCTCTCAAAAAACTTTACAACGAGCTTAATCGTGAAAAGGAAACCGAGCTCAACAAGGCGCGTGAACAGGCTGCTGAGATTGTGGATATGGCCCTCAGTGAAAGTGACCAGATTCTTAAGAATCTTCATAGTAAATCTCAACTCAAACCCCATGAAATCATTGAAGCTAAGGCCAAGTTGAAAAAATTGGCCCCTGAAAAAGTAGATTTATCTAAAAATAAGGTTCTTCAAAAGGCCAAGAAAAAACGTGCTCCAAAGGTGGGAGATGATATCGTGGTTCTCAGTTATGGACAGCGTGGTACCTTGACCAGTCAACTCAAGGATGGCCGCTGGGAAGCCCAAGTTGGTTTAATCAAGATGACCTTGGACGAAAAAGAATTTGACCTTGTTCAAGCTCAGCAAGAAAAACCAGTCAAGAAGAAACAAGTTAATGTGGTGAAACGAACTTCTGGGCGAGGACCTCAAGCTAGACTGGACCTTCGAGGCAAGCGCTATGAAGAAGCCATGAATGAGCTAGATGCCTTTATCGACCAAGCCTTGCTTAATAATATGGCTCAAGTTGATATCATCCATGGTATCGGAACAGGTGTCATCCGTGAAGGTGTCACCAAATACCTACAAAGAAACAAGCATGTCAAGAGTTTCGGCTATGCCCCACAAAATGCTGGAGGCAGTGGTGCGACTATTGTCACTTTTAAAGGATAGCAGTATTCTGGACTTTATAAAGTAAAAACTGTTGAACTAATTTTTACTAATAAACACATTGACAAAAGCCAACATTTTTTGTAAAATAAGAATCAATTAAATACCAACACCGAATGAAGTTTAATAGAAGTGGGGAATCGTTTGATTTTCCATGACTGTAAATGGACGGAACTCTGGAGAGACCGTAAAGGCACCGAAGGGGCAAGGCAGGCAACTGCTCAAACTCTCAGGTAAAAGGACAGAGCTAGGATAGACCGCTTTTTAGCATTTATCTAAGCATTCCAGAGTACATGTATCTTGCATGTGCTCTTTCTTTTGGGGTTGAAAAGATAGGAGAAGGAAATGTTAGAATTGCTTAAATCAATCGATGCTTTTGCTTGGGGCCCACCCCTCTTGATTTTATTAGTCGGAACAGGGATTTACCTAACTATTCGGCTAGGACTCTTGCAGGTTTTACGTTTGCCCAAGGCCTTCCAGCTTATTTTTACCAAGGATAAGGGGCATGGCGATGTATCCAGCTTTGCGGCCTTGTGTACAGCACTCGCAGCGACAGTTGGTACGGGAAATATTATCGGAGTCGCGACGGCTATCAAGGTCGGTGGCCCAGGAGCCCTCTTTTGGATGTGGATGGCTGCTTTCTTTGGGATGGCTACCAAGTATGCGGAAGGACTCTTGGCTATCAAATACCGTACCAAGGATGACCATGGTGCAGTGGCGGGAGGTCCGATGCATTATATCCTTCTAGGGATGGGAGAAAAGTGGCGACCACTTGCCATCTTCTTTGCTATCGCAGGTGTTCTAGTAGCTTTGTTGGGAATCGGAACCTTCACTCAAGTCAACTCGATTACAGAATCTATCCAAAATACGACGACTATTTCACCAGCCATCACAGCTCTTGTGTTGTCCGTATTTGTAGCAATTGCTGTCTTTGGTGGACTCAAGTCCATTTCCAAGGTTTCAACTACTGTTGTTCCTTTTATGGCTATCATCTATATTTTGGGAACTCTCACGGTTATTTTCTTTAATATTGGGAAAATCCCTGCCACAATCGCTTTAATCTTGACATCAGCATTTAGTCCTGTTGCTGCGATAGGTGGATTTGCTGGTGCTAGCATTCGAATGGCTATTCAAAATGGTGTTGCGCGTGGTGTGTTCTCAAACGAATCTGGTCTGGGTTCTGCTCCCATTGCAGCTGCTGCGGCTAAGACAAACGAACCAGTAGAGCAAGGTTTGATTTCCATGACAGGAACCTTTATTGATACCCTCATCATCTGTACTCTAACTGGTTTGACTATCTTGGTGACTGGAGTATGGAATAGTGACTTGAATGGAGTAGCTTTGACTCAGTCAGCCTTCTCAACAGTCTTTTTAAACTTTGGGCCTGCCCTCTTGACTATCTTCCTTGTACTTTTTGCCTTTACGACGATTTTAGGTTGGAACTATTATGGAGAACGCTGTTTCGAGTTTCTCTTTGGGGTTCGTTTTATCTGGCTCTACCGTGTGATTTTTGTGCTCATGGTCTTGCTGGGAGGATTTATCGAGTTGGATATGGTTTGGATTATCGCAGATATCGTCAATGCCTTGATGGCTCTGCCAAACTTGATTGCCCTCTTAGTTTTATCACCAGTCGTTATTGCTGAGACTAAAAAGTATTTTGATAAATAATGAAATCACACAGATTGTGTGGTTTTTTACTTTCATAAAGAATTTTTATCAGTGCAATTTAAAATATATATTATACAAGGTATAGAATCTGTGATAGACTAGGTTTCAACAAAATGAAAAGAGGTTTTATGATGACAACATTTACAATCCATACAGTAGAATCAGCACCAGCAGAAGTGAAAGAAGTTCTTGAAACAGTAGAAAAAGACAACAATGGCTTTATTCCAAATCTAATCGGACTCTTGGCTAATGCACCTACTGCCCTAGAAGCCTACAGAACTGTCGGAGCTATCAACCGTCGCAACAGCCTGACACCTGTTGAGCGTGAAGTGGTGCAAATCACGGCAGCCGTAACTAATGGTTGTGCCTTCTGTGTCGCAGGTCACACAGCCTTTTCAATCAAACAAATCCAGATGAATGATGACCTGCTTCAAGCCCTTCGTAATCGTACTCCGATTGAAACAGATCCTAAATTGGACACCCTAGCTAAGTTTACCTTGGCAGTTATCAATACTAAGGGTCGTGTAGGAGATGAAGCCTTGGCTGAGTTTCTAGAAGCTGGCTACACCCAACAAAATGCCTTGGATGTGGTTCTTGGTGTTAGTCTTGCTAGTCTCTGTAACTATGCCAACAATCTAGCCAATACACCAATTAACCCAGAATTGCAACCTTATGCTTAATTTATATCTGAGCAAAAAATGAAGTCTGAAATCAACGGACTTCGTTTTTTTAAGTCCTCATTTAAGCGCTTTTATGCTATACTGAAACTAACATGATTATTGGAGGTTAGGATGAAAAAACTCCCCTTGGTATTTTCTGGTTGTTTGTTAGGTTTGGCAGGAGCTGGAAATCTCGTTTTAGATACGTTGCCAGTTCTGTCACAGGTATTTAGTTTGACAGGTTTGATTTTGTGGATTTACTTTTTTATCTTTCATCTGCTTAATTGGAAAGAAACCAAGCAAGAATTGACCAAGCCCCCTCTTTTGTCAGGAATGGCAACCTTTCCCATGGCTGGAATGATTTTATCGACCTATGTCCTTCGTGTGTTCCATCACCTTCCTTTAGTAGCGCAAGGGCTCTGGTGGTTTTCATTTCTCTTGGATTTGGCCTTGATTGCTGGTTTCACCATCAAATTTGCCTGTCCTGGTAAGAGAGTCAATGCGACTCCGAGCTGGACGGTACTCTATGTGGGGATAGCAGTGGCTGCCTTAACCTATCCTCTCGTAGGCATTATCGAGATTGCCTATGCGACCTTGGGTTTTGGTTTTCTTCTTACCTTCTATCTTTATCCCCTTATTTATAGCGATTTAAAGAAACATCCACTCCCTGTAGCCATGCTTGGACAGGAAGGAATCTATTGTGCTCCTTTCTCTCTGCTCTTGGCTTCTCTGGTTCGAGTTGGAGGAGAGAGCCTACCGACTTGGTTCTTGATCGTCATGATTTTGGCTTCTCAATCCTTCTTTTTCTTTGTTTTAACTCGTCTACCTAATATTTTAAAACAAGGCTTTCAACCAGCCTTCTCAGCCTTAACCTTCCCAACCATCATCACGGCTACCTCGCTCAAGATGACTCAAGGAATCTTGAAACTTCCACTTCTGGATTATCTGGTATTGGCTGAAACTGTTATTTGCTTAACTATTTTACTCTTTGTATTAGGCGATTATCTGATTTGGTTACTAAAAAAGGTCTAGCTAGGAATAGCTAAACCTTATTTTTATGGTTTGATAACTTCAGCGCCACCCATGTATGGACGAAGAGCTTCTGGAATGGTTACAGAACCATCTGCGTTTTGGTAGTTTTCAAGAATTGCAGCCACTGTACGTCCAACTGCAAGTCCAGAACCGTTCAAGGTATGGAGCAATTTAACCTTGCCATCTGCTTCATCACGGTAACGGATTTGGGCACGACGGGCTTGGAAATCTTCTGTGTTTGAACAGCTTGAGATTTCACGGTAAGTATTTTGCGCTGGAATCCAAACTTCCAAGTCGTAAGTCTTGGCAGCTGAGAAGCCCATATCTCCAGTAGAGAGAGCAACGACACGGTATGGAAGGTTCAGTTTTTGAAGGATATTTTCAGCGTTGGCTGTCATTTTTTCCAATTCTTCGTAAGATTCTTCTGGTTTGGCAAATTTAACCATTTCAACCTTGTGGAATTGGTGCAGACGAATCAAGCCACGAGTATCACGACCAGCAGAACCAGCCTCAGAACGGAATGAAGGACTCATAGCAGTGAAGTAGATTGGTAGGTCTTTACCGTCAAGGATTTCATCACGGTAGTAGTTTGTTAGAGGGACTTCAGCTGTAGGAATAAGGACATAATTGCTGTCGCTGAGTTCAAAAGTATCTTCCTTGAATTTTGGATATTGACCAGTACCGAACATAGAATCGTGGTTAACCATGTAAGGTGTGATGACTTCAGTATAGCCTTCCTTACCATGCTCATCCAACATAAAGTTGTAGATAGCACGTTCCAAACGAGCACCGAGGCCTTTATAGAAGAGGAAGCGAGCGCCTGTTACCTTACCACCGCGTTCCCAGTCAAGAATACCAAGGTCTTCACCAAGATCCCAGTGAGCTTTTGGCTCGAAGTCAAACTCGCGTGGAGTACCCCAACGGCGAACTTCCACATTGTCGTCTTCGTCAACCCCAACAGGAACGCTGTCAGCTGGGATGTTTGGAAGAGTAGTGGTAAATTCTGTCAATTTAGCATCGATTTCTGCCAATTCAGCATCCAAGGCTTTGACTTCAGCAGATAGATTTTGCATGGCAGCAATCTTGTCATCTGCATTTTCCTTGTTGCGCTTAGCTTGGGCAATCTCAGCAGAAACTGTGTTACGTTCTGCCTTGAGAGTTTCAACCTTGACCAAGATGTCACGACGTTTAGCATCGATTTCTTTCATCTCATTTAAGATAGCAGCATCTACACCACGTGTAGCCAATTTTTCTGCGACAGCATCAAAGTCTGTACGAATGCGTTTGATATCTAACATAAGAACTCCTTTATGAAAAAAGCACACCTGACAAAGCGTTGGAGTGGCAGGGCCACGGTTCCATCCAACTTCACAGGTGTGCACTTGATTGTGTATGTAATTGTTACTAACGGTAGAATTTCACCTATCTCTCCTATCTGCTCGCAGCATCCGCAGACTTTCTGAAAGAAGAAGATAACCTACTTATCCGTTGTTATGATTATACTAAAGTTTCTACTTTTTTGCAAATAGATTTTTAAATTTTTGACCAATGGTCTGAATCAGGGTCGGAAGTTTGACGACCTTGTCATTTCCCAGTTTTTCGCGAGCAATTTTGAGAATGGCACCTGAGTCTTTTGAAGCAAAGAGGAATTTTCCTCTGTCTGTAAAGACTTCGAAGTGGCGACTGATTTTGCGACCAGTAACATTGGCTCCAATCTGGTTGATATGGTCCCAAGGAATCTGGATAAATTGTTCGACATTAACATCTGGGTAAAATTCTAGAGCCTGATCTCCGACAAGGAATTTTCCAACTTTCCCAGCTATAGAGAGGTAGGAAGTGCCTGTTGTGTTGAGAAGCACTGTTTTGTTAAGTGATTGAGCCATGCTTAGTCTTCCTTACTTTCACCGAAAAAGGCATTATAGAGGGCTTTAATTGCCGCTTTTTCTTGGTCTTTATTAACAACAAACATGATAGAAACTTCACTAGAACCTTGAGACATCATCTGGATATTAATCTTGTTTTCAGATAGAGCGCGTGTCGCAGTAGCAGTTACTCCGATATGACTCTTCATTTTTTCTCCAACAATCATAATGATTGAAAGATCGTGTTCGATTTCTGCATGGTCTACTTCAGCTTTTTGAACCAACTGACGAAGGATTTCTTCTTCCTTGATAGGAGTTAGTTCACGAGAACGGAGAATGATTGAAAGATCGTCGATACCAGTTGGCATATGTTCCCAACCGATGTTGAGATCTTCAAGGATTTGCAGAACCTTGCGACCAAATCCAATCTCGCGGTTCATGAGGTATTTAGACATGTTGATGCTGACAAAGTCAGAATCACCAGCAATTCCCACAACTGGAAATTCATCACTACTGTGTTTTAGAACGATACGAGTACCTGGGTGGTCAGGGTTGTTGGTATTCTTGATAACCAGAGGAATTTTTCCACGGTAGGCAGGTAGAAGGGCTTCGTCATGAAGGACTGAGAACCCTGCATAGGCCAGCTCACGCATTTCACGGTAGGTCAACTCAGGGATCGAGTGTGGTTGGTGAATAATACCAGGATGGGCTGCAAAGATACCATCAACATCCGTAAAGTTTTCATAGAGGTCAGCCTTAACCCCTGCAGCAATGATAGAACCTGTAATATCAGAGCCTCCACGTGAGAAGGTACAGATTTGATTTTCCTTAGTAACTCCAAAGAAACCAGGAATAACAAGGACTTCATTTGCATTTGTTAATTCTTCAATCTTGTCATAACTTGATGGAATGATGCGAGCGTGACCAGGCTCACTTGTGACCACAATCCCAGCTTCTCTAGGGTGCACATAGCGTGCATCAATCCCATTTTGATTAAAGTAGGCAGCGATTAATTTAGCATTGTTGTTTTCACCCGCTGCTAGGAAAGTATCGTAGAGAAATTCGTTTTCTTCGATAGGCAGAGTGGCCAAGGCACGAATGCTTTTAGAAATTTTTTCTAGAATAGCTGGCTTTAGTCCCAATTCGCTAACCATAGCAGCATAGCGGTCGATAATCCAGCTTTGACTCTTGCTAATATCATTACCAGCAACATAGTCGCGGTAGTATTTAATCAAGGCATCCGTAACCTTAGTATCTTCAGCATTGCGTTTCCCAGGTGCAGAAACGACTACAAAACGGCGTTCTGGATCGCTTTTAACGATGTTTAAAACTTTTTCTAATTGACCAGCAGAGGCAAGAGAGCTACCTCCAAATTTAACAACTTTCATAAGAACTCCTAAAGTAAGTATTTTATACGATTATAGCAGAAAGAAAGCCTTTTTTCAATGAAGAAAATAAGCTATTTTACAGGGAAAGATAAGGAATCTAAAATCGGCTGAGACACTTATTACATTCTTATTCTTGCTTTTTAAGAGTAAAAAAGATATACTTTGATAACAAAATGATTTAACTTGCTTATAAAAACAAAAAGGAGTCCAGATGGAACATATTATTTATCAGCTTGAAGAGGATTTGGCAATCATTACGTTGAACCGTCCTGATGTCGCTAATGGTTTCCATATTCCCATGTGTGAGGAGATTTTAGAAGCCTTGACTCTGGCGGAAGAGGATCCAGCTGTGCATTTTATTATAATCAATGCCAATGGCAAAGTCTTCTCAGTTGGGGGAGATTTAGTAGAGATGAAGCGTGCATTAGATGAGGATGATATTCCATCATTAACGAAAATCGCAGAATTGGTCAATACGATTTCTTATAAAATCAAGCAAATTGCTAAACCTGTCTTGATGGAAGTTGATGGGGCTGTTGCAGGTGCTGCAGCAAATATGGCTGTTGCTGCAGATTTCTGTTTAGCGACCGATAAGGCTAAATTTATTCAAGCCTTTGTTGGAGTTGGGTTGGCTCCTGATGCAGGAGGAATTCATCTCTTGAGCCGAAGTATTGGTGTGACGCGTGCTGCTCAACTAGCCATGACAGGAGAGGCTTTGACCGCAGAAAAAGCTCTAGAGTGGGGTGTGGTTTACCGTATTTCTGAAGCTGATAAGTTAGAAAAAACTAGAGAACAGCTTCTTAAAAAATTAAGACGTGGTTCAAGCAATTCCTATGCTGCCATTAAGAAGTTGGTGTGGGAGAGCCAATTTAAAGATTGGCAAGATTATGCTGTTTTAGAACTGCATCTACAGGAATCACTAGCTAAAACAGAGGATTTTAAAGAAGGAGTTCGGGCTCATTCGGAGAGAAGAAGACCTAAATTTATAGGAAAATAAAAAAAATACTTGCGTCATTCTTTGAAGTTTGATATAATTCTTTTGTCAAATGTTTTGATTATAAAAGTTTTTTGAGAAGGAGGGAAAGAAAGATTGGACTACCAACGAATTAATGAATATTTAACATCTATATTTAACAATGTCCTTGTCATTGAGGAAGTTAGCTTGAGAGGTAGTCGTTTCAAGGATATCTCCATCAAAGAAATGCATACGATTGATGTGATTGGGAAATTCCCAGACGTGACACCAAGTCAAGTGTCAAAAGAGTTGATGGTGACTCTTGGGACAGTTACGACTAGTTTGAATAATCTCGAACGCAAGGGTTACATTGAACGCATTCGTTCAGAACATGATCGACGTGTGGTGCATCTGCATTTGACAAAGAAAGGTCGCTTGGTTCATAGACTACATAAACGCTTCCACAAGGCCATGGTTGAAAAAATCATCGATGGTATGAGTAAGCAAGAAATTGAGGTTATGAGCAAAGGTTTGACCAATCTTTATCAATTTTTGGAGGATTTGAGATAATGGCTTTTGCAAAAATAAGCCAGGTTGCTCATTATGTGCCAGAGCAGGTGGTTACAAATCATGATTTGGCCCAGATTATGGATACCAATGATGAGTGGATTTCAAGTCGGACGGGAATACGACAAAGGCATATTTCAAGAACAGAATCTACTAGTGATTTGGCTACAGAGGTTGCTAAGAAACTGATGACAAAAGCTGGAATCACAGGAGAGGAGTTGGATTTTATCATCCTAGCTACCATTACTCCAGATTCGATGATGCCCTCTACAGCTGCTCGTGTCCAAGCTAATATTGGTGCCAATAAGGCCTTTGCTTTTGACCTAACAGCTGCTTGTAGTGGATTTGTATTTGCCTTGTCAACTGCTGAAAAGTTTATCGCTTCTGGTCGCTTTCAAAAAGGCTTGGTGATTGGTAGTGAAACCCTCTCTAAGGCAGTCGATTGGTCAGACCGATCAACAGCTGTGTTGTTTGGAGATGGTGCTGGTGGAGTCTTGCTAGAAGCTAGCAAGCAAGAGCATTTCTTGGCTGAGAGTCTCAATAGCGATGGAAGTCGTAGCGAGTGTCTGACTTATGGACATTCAGGCCTACATTCTCCGTTTTCAGATCAAGAAAATGCGGATTCATTTTTGAAGATGGATGGCCGCGCAGTCTTTGATTTTGCTATTCGGGATGTAGCCAAGTCTATTAACCAGACTATTGAAGAATCTCCTGTAGAGGCAAGAGACTTGGATTATCTGCTACTTCATCAGGCTAATGACCGTATTTTGGATAAGATGGCTAGAAAAATCGGTGTCGACCGAGCTAAACTTCCAGCCAATATGATGGAATATGGTAATACCAGTGCAGCAAGTATCCCGATTTTACTTTCAGAGTGTGTTGAACAAGGTCTCATCCATTTAGATGGTAGCCAGACTGTTCTTTTATCAGGCTTCGGTGGAGGCTTGACCTGGGGCACGCTCATTCTTACAATTTAGGTAATCATGTGGTGAACACATTGTTATAAAAAATTATTTATTTTAAAGGAGTCCTATCATGGCAGTATTTGAAAAAGTACAAGAAATTATCGTTGAAGAACTTGGAAAAGACGCATCAGAAGTAACACTTGAATCAACTTTTGATGACTTGGACGCAGATTCATTGGACTTGTTCCAAGTAATCTCAGAAATTGAAGATGCTTTTGATATCCAAATCGAAGCAGAAGATGACTTGAAAACAGTTGGTGACTTGGTTGCCTACGTTGAAGAGCAAACAAAATAAACAGAATATAGATAGAAGGAGTAGGGAAACCCGCTCCCTCTTGTTTAGGCAATAGTTTGATTGTCAAATTATGACGATATCGAACTATTACGTAAGCAAGAAACGATGGAGGCACTATGAAAACGCGTATTACAGAATTATTGAACATTGATTATCCTATCTTTCAAGGAGGAATGGCCTGGGTTGCTGATGGTGATTTGGCAGGGGCTGTTTCCAAGGCTGGAGGGCTAGGGATTATCGGTGGGGGGAATGCCCCTAAAGAAGTTGTCAAGGCAAATATTGATAAAATCAAATCATTGACTGATAAACCCTTTGGGGTCAACATCATGCTCTTGTCTCCCTTTGTGGAAGATATTGTAGACCTCGTTATAGAGGAAGGTGTTAAGGTAGTGACAACAGGAGCAGGAAATCCAAGCAAGTACATGGAACGCTTCCATGCTGCTGGGATTACGGTTATTCCAGTTGTGCCTAGTGTTGCTTTAGCTAAACGCATGGAAAAAATCGGTGCGGACGCTGTTATTGCAGAAGGAATGGAAGCTGGGGGTCATATCGGTAAATTAACAACCATGACCTTGGTGCGTCAAGTAGCTGCAGCTGTATCTATTCCTGTTATTGCGGCAGGAGGGATTGCGGATGGTGAAGGTGCTGCGGCTGGCTTTATGCTAGGTGCAGAGGCTATTCAGGTTGGAACTCGTTTTGTCGTTGCAAAAGAGTCTAATGCCCATCCAAATTATAAGGCGAAAATTTTAAAAGCTAGAGATATTGATACTACGATTTCAGCTCAACACTTTGGACATGCTGTTCGTGCTATTAAAAATCAGTTGACTCGTGATTTTGAACAAGCTGAGAAAGATGCCTTTAAACAAGAAAATCCAGATTTGGAAATTTTTGAACAAATGGGAGCAGGTGCCCTAGCCAAAGCGGTTGTCCACGGAGATGTGGATGGCGGATCTGTCATGGCAGGTCAGATCGCAGGACTTGTTTCCAAAGAAGAAACCGTTGAAGAAATCCTAAAAGATTTGTATTACGGAACAGCTAAGAAAATTCAAGAAGAAGCCTCTCGTTGGGCAGGAGTTGTAAGAAATGACTAAAACAGCCTTTTTATTTGCTGGTCAGGGTGCCCAGTATCTAGGGATGGGACGAGAACTCTATGATCAGTATCCGATTGTAAAAGAAACAATTGATCAAGCGAGTCAGATACTCGGTTATGATTTGCGTCATCTCATCGATACGGAAGAAGACAAACTCAATCAGACTCGCTATACGCAACCAGCCATTTTAGCGACTTCAGTTGCTATTTACCGTTTATTGCAAGAAAAGGGTTATCAGCCTGATATGGTTGCTGGCTTGTCCCTCGGAGAATATTCTGCCTTGGTGGCCAGTGGAGCCTTGGATTTTGAAGATGCGGTATCCTTGGTAGCTAAGCGTGGAGCCTATATGGAAGAAGCAGCTCCTGCTGGCTCTGGCAAGATGGTGGCTGTTCTCAATACGCCAGTAGAGGTCATTGAGGAAGCCTGTCGAAAAGCTTCTGAACTTGGAGTCGTTACTCCAGCAAACTATAATACACCTGCACAAATCGTGATTGGTGGAGAAGTAGTTGCGGTTGACCGAGCTGTCGAACTCTTACAAGAAGCTGGTGCCAAACGCTTGATTCCTATCAAAGTTTCAGGCCCTTTTCATACCGCTCTCCTTGAACCTGCTAGCCAGAAATTAGCTGAAACTCTAGCTCAAGTAAGTTTTTCAGATTTTACTTGTCCCCTAGTCGGCAATACAGAAGCTGCTGTCATGCAAAAAGAAGACATTGCTCAACTTTTGACGCGTCAGGTCAAGGAACCAGTTCGTTTCTATGAAAGTATTGCAGTTATGCAAGAAGCAGGCGTAGCCAACTTTATCGAGATTGGGCCAGGGAAAGTCTTGTCAGGCTTCGTTAAAAAGATTGATAAGACAGCTAAACTAGCCAATGTTGAAGATCAGGCTAGCTTGGAAGCTCTTCTAGGAAACTAGTAATCCCTTCTCCCATAAATACAGGAGGAAACAGGAGAAAAGAATGCAACTAAAAAATAAGAATATCTTTATTACAGGTTCGAGTCGAGGAATTGGTCTTGCCATCGCCCACAAGTTTGCTCAAGCAGGAGCCAACATTGTCTTAAATAGTCGTGGGGCCATCTCTGAGAACTTACTTGCCGAGTTTTCAAACTATGGTGTTAAGGTGGTTCCCATTTCAGGAGATGTATCCGATTTTGCAGACGCTAAGCGTATGGTTGAGCAAGCTATTGCAGAGCTGGGTTCAGTAGATGTTTTGGTCAACAATGCAGGGATCACCCAAGATACCCTGATGCTCAAGATGACAGAAGCAGATTTTGAAAAAGTGCTCAAAGTTAACCTGACTGGTGCCTTTAACATGACACAATCAGTCTTGAAACCGATGATGAAAGCCAGAGAAGGTGCTATCATTAATATGTCTAGTGTTGTTGGTTTGATGGGAAATATTGGTCAAGCTAACTATGCTGCTTCTAAGGCTGGTTTGATTGGTTTTACCAAGTCTGTGGCGCGTGAAGTGGCCAATCGCAATATCAGGGTTAATGCTATCGCACCTGGAATGATTGAGTCCGATATGACAGCTGTTCTATCAGACAAGGTAAAAGATGCCATGCTGGCGCAAATTCCTATGAAAGAATTTGGGCAGGCAGAGCAGGTTGCAGATTTGACAGTATTTTTAGCAGGCCAAGATTATCTAACTGGTCAAGTGGTTGCCATTGATGGTGGCTTAAGTATGTAGCAGAAGCTAGAGGTAAAAAAGATGAAACTAAATCGCGTAGTAGTAACAGGTTATGGAGTTACATCTCCAATCGGAAATACACCAGAAGAATTTTGGAATAGTTTGACAAGTGGAAAAATCGGAATTGGTCAAATTACAAAATTTGATCACAGTGACTTTGATGTGCATAATGCGGCAGAAATTCAAGATTTTCCTTTTGATAAATACTTTGTTAAGAAAGATACCAATCGTTTTGATGACTATTCTTTGTATGCCTTGTATGCAGCCCAAGAAGCTGTTAATCATGCCAATTTGGATGTAGAGGCTCTTGATAAAGATCGTTTTGGTGTTATCGTTGCCTCTGGTATTGGTGGAATCAAGGAAATTGAAGATCAAGTGCTTCGCCTCCATGATAAAGGACCAAAACGTGTGAAACCATTGACCCTTCCAAAAGCCTTGCCAAATATGGCTTCAGGAAATGTTGCTATGCGTTTTGGAGCAAACGGTGTTTGTAAATCCATCAATACTGCTTGCGCTTCATCAAATGATGCGATTGGAGATGCCTTCCGCTCGATTAAGTTTGGTTTCCAAGATGTTATGTTGGTAGGTGGTTCAGAAGCTTCTATTACACCTTTTGCTATTGCTGGGTTCCAAGCCCTAACAGCTCTCTCTACTACAGAGGATCCAAGTCGTGCTTCTATCCCATTTGATAAGGACCGCAATGGTTTTGTTATGGGGGAAGGTTCAGGGATGTTGGTTCTTGAAAGCCTTGAACACGCGGAAAAACGTGGGGCGACAATCCTTGCTGAAGTGGTTGGTTATGGACATACCTGTGATGCCTACCACATGACTTCTCCTCATCCAGAAGGTCAGGGAGCTATCAAGGCCATCAAATTAGCCTTGGAAGAAGCTGAGATTTCCCCAGAGCAAGTAGCCTATGTCAATGCTCACGGAACGTCAACTCCTGCTAATGAAAAAGGAGAAAGTGGTGCTATCGTAGCTGTTCTTGGTAAGGAAGTACCTGTATCATCAACCAAATCTTTCACAGGACATTTGCTGGGGGCTGCAGGTGCGGTAGAAGCTATCGTAACAATCGAGGCTATGCGTCATAACTTTGTACCAATGACAGCTGGAACAAGTGAAGTATCAGACTATATCGAAGCCAATGTCGTTTATGGACAAGGCTTGGAGCAAGAAATTCCATACGCTATTTCAAATACCTTTGGTTTTGGTGGCCACAATGCCGTTCTTGCTTTCAAACGTTGGGAGAATAAATAAGTATGAATTTAAACGATATTAAAGACTTGATGGCCCAATTTGACCAGTCAAGTTTGAGAGAATTTTCTTATAAAAATGGGACGGATGAATTGCAGTTTAGCAAGAATGAAGCTAGACTTGTATCTGAAGTTGCAGCTCAAGTCGCTCCAGCGCCCGTTCTAGCAACACCAAGTCCAGCGGGTCCTACATCTGCTCCAGCAGCGCCTGTAGTGGAAGAAACTTCGGCACCAGCTGAAACAAGTGTGGCTGCTGAGGGAGATGTTGTAGAGAGTCCACTTGTTGGTGTGGCTTACTTGGCTGCTGGTCCTGATAAACCTGCCTTCGTCACAGTTGGCGATAGTGTCAAAAAAGGTCAAACACTGGTAATCATCGAAGCTATGAAAGTCATGAATGAAATTCCAGCACCTAAGGATGGTGTGGTAACGGAAATTCTTGTTTCAAATGAAGAAATGGTTGAGTTTGGTAAAGGATTGGTACGTATCAAATGATCGATATTCAAGGAATCAAAGAAGCCCTTCCCCACCGTTATCCTATGCTCCTAGTGGATCGTGTGTTGGAAGTGAGCGAGGATACCATTGTTGCTATCAAAAATGTGACCATCAATGAGCCCTTCTTTAACGGCCATTTTCCTCAATACCCTGTCATGCCAGGTGTTCTGATCATGGAAGCCTTGGCGCAAACAGCTGGTGTCTTGGAGTTGTCAAAACCTGAAAATAAAGGAAAACTGGTCTTTTACGCTGGTATGGACAAGGTTAAATTCAAGAAGCAAGTTGTACCAGGCGACCAATTAGTTATGACGGCAACGTTTGTAAAACGTCGTGGCACCATAGCTGTGGTTAAAGCAAAGGCTGAAGTGGATGGCAAGCTTGCAGCTAGTGGTACTCTTACCTTTGCAATAGGGAACTAAGGAGGTTCTCCATGTTTCGAAAAATTTTAATTGCCAATCGTGGTGAAATTGCGGTTCGTATTATCCGTGCGGCGCGTGAATTAGGGATTGCGACGGTGGCGGTTTATTCAACTGCTGATAAGGAAGCCCTTCATACGCTTTTGGCAGATGAAGCAGTTTGTATCGGTCCTGGCAAGGCAACAGAGTCTTATCTCAATATTAATGCTGTTCTATCAGCTGCAGTCTTGACTGAGGCAGAAGCCATTCACCCAGGTTTTGGATTTCTCAGTGAAAATTCCAAATTTGCAACTATGTGTGAAGAGGTTGGCATCAAGTTTATCGGTCCATCTGGTCATGTAATGGATATGATGGGAGACAAGATCAATGCGCGTGCTCAGATGATCAAAGCAGGTGTACCTGTCATTCCAGGTTCAGATGGAGAAGTGCATAACTCTGAGGAAGCTTTGATTGTTGCTGAAAAAATTGGCTATCCTGTTATGCTCAAGGCTTCAGCAGGTGGAGGTGGTAAAGGGATTCGTAAGGTTGAAAAACCAGAAGACCTCGTTTCCGCCTTTGAAACAGCCTCTAGTGAAGCCAAGGCCAATTATGGCAATGGTGCCATGTACATAGAACGGGTTATTTATCCAGCTCGTCACATCGAGGTTCAAATCCTAGGAGATGAACACGGAAATGTAATCCATTTGGGGGAACGGGATTGTTCTCTTCAACGGAATAATCAAAAGGTTTTGGAAGAAAGCCCTTCGATTGCAATCGGAAAAACGTTACGCCATGAAATTGGTTCTGCTGCTGTTCGAGCTGCAGAGTCTGTTGGTTATGAGAATGCAGGGACCATTGAATTTCTTCTTGATGAAGCCAGTGGCAAATTCTATTTCATGGAAATGAATACTCGTGTTCAGGTGGAACATCCCGTTACAGAATTTGTTTCAGGTGTGGATATCGTTAAGGAACAGATTCGCATTGCGGCAGGTCAGCCTTTGTCTGTGAAGCAAGAAGATATTGTTCTACGCGGCCATGCTATTGAATGTCGTATCAATGCAGAAAATCCAGCTTTTAACTTTGCTCCAAGTCCAGGTAAGATTACCAATCTCTATCTTCCAAGTGGGGGAGTTGGCTTGCGCGTGGATTCAGCGGTTTATCCAGGTTATACTATTCCGCCTTATTATGATAGTATGATTGCCAAAGTCATCGTTCACGGCGAAAATCGTTTTGATGCCTTGATGAAAATGCAACGTGCCCTCTATGAACTAGAGATAGAGGGGGTACAGACCAATGCAGATTTCCAGCTTGACCTCATTTCAGATCGCAATGTCATTGCTGGAGATTACGATACTTCCTTCTTGATGGAAACCTTCTTACCTAAATATCAAGAAAAAGAATAAAATGACTTCAAGAGTTTAAACCGAAAAGGGGAATCAATGGCTCTATTTAGTAAAAAAGATAAGTATATTCGAATCAATCCCAATCGTTCGGTTAGGGAAAAACCTCAAGCCAAGCCAGAGGTTCCAGATGAATTATTCTCCCAGTGTCCAGGTTGTAAGCATACCATCTATCAGAAGGATCTGGGAAGTGAGCGTATCTGTCCGCACTGTAGCTATACCTTTCGTATTTCTGCCCAAGAACGCTTGGCTCTGACGATTGATATGGGAACCTTCAAGGAATTGTTTACAGGGATTGAAAGCAAGGATCCCTTGCATTTCCCTGGTTATCAAAAGAAACTAGCAACTATGCGTGAAAAAACAGGTCTGGATGAAGCCGTTGTCACAGGAACTGCTCTTATTAAAGGTCAGACTGTGGCTCTTGGGATTATGGATTCCAACTTTATCATGGCTTCTATGGGTACGGTTGTAGGGGAAAAAATTACTCGCTTGTTTGAGTATGCTACTGTTGAAAAGTTGCCAGTTGTTCTCTTCACAGCCTCTGGTGGAGCCCGTATGCAGGAAGGAATCATGAGTCTCATGCAGATGGCCAAGATTTCTGCAGCGGTTAAACGTCATTCAAATGCTGGCCTCTTTTACCTGACTATTTTGACAGATCCAACGACTGGTGGTGTGACAGCTTCTTTCGCTATGGAAGGCGATATCATTCTGGCTGAACCACAAAGTTTGGTTGGTTTTGCTGGGCGTCGTGTGATTGAAAATACGGTTCGTGAAAGCTTGCCTGAGGGTTTCCAAAAGGCAGAATTCCTATTGGAACATGGCTTTGTGGATGCTATTGTCAAAAGAAGAGACTTGCCAGATACCATTGCTAGCCTAGTCAGATTGCACGGAGGGAGTCCTAGATGAATATTGCAAAAATAGTCAGAGAAGCGCGTGAGCAGAGTCGCTTGACAACCTTGGACTTTGCGACAGGCATTTTTGATGAATTTATCCAGTTACATGGTGACCGTTCTTTCCGAGATGATGGTGCAGTTGTTGGTGGTATCGGCTGGCTTGGAGACCAAGCTGTAACAGTGGTTGGTATCCAAAAAGGCAAGAGTTTACAAGATAACCTCAAACGGAATTTTGGCCAACCGCATCCAGAAGGCTACCGCAAGGCCTTGCGTTTGATGAAACAGGCTGAAAAGTTTGGCCGTCCAGTAGTGACTTTTATCAATACAGCAGGTGCCTATCCTGGTGTCGGAGCAGAAGAACGTGGTCAGGGAGAAGCTATCGCTCGTAATCTCATGGAAATGAGTGACCTGAAAGTTCCTATAATTGCCATCATTATCGGTGAAGGTGGTTCAGGCGGGGCTCTGGCTCTAGCAGTCGCAGACCGTGTCTGGATGCTGGAAAATTCTATCTATGCCATTCTCAGCCCAGAAGGCTTTGCTTCTATTCTATGGAAGGACGGCAGTCGTGCCATGGAAGCAGCAGAACTGATGAAAATCACTTCTCATGAGCTGTTAGAAATGGACGTTGTGGATAAGGTGATCTCTGAAACGGGACTTTCGAGCAAAGAACTGATTAAGAATGTCAAAGAAGAACTTCAAGCTGAGCTAGCTAGACTTTCACAAAAACCGCTAGAAGAGTTGTTGGAAGAGCGCTATCAACGATTTAGAAAATACTAATACTTCAGAATACGCAAAAACTAGAACTGGCAGTCAGTTCTAGTTTTTATGTGGTTCTTACTCTGTGCAGAGGGGAAAATCAAAAGGTGCTTGGAAGACCAAACACCTTTTCGATTATTCATTTTCTTCAGTTACGAATTGACTAAGCAGTCCGTTGATAAAGCGGGCTGATTTTTGATCTGAAAAATTTTTGGCAAGTTCAATGGCTTCATTGACTGCTACCAGCTGAGGTGTATCAAATGAAGTGATTTCAAAGATACCCAAGCGTAGTAAGTTTTTTTCGACCAAGGTCAAGCGTTCAACTGTCCAGCCTGACTTGAGGTGCTGGTTGATTTGTTTATCCAACTCGTCTTTTTGAGTTTGAACACCAGAAACCAAGTTTAGAAGAAAGGCAGGGATTTGCACATCTGCATCTTCACGGTCATGTGTGTAGGCAAAGCGACAAGCTGTTTCCATATCTGTGCCGAATTCAAGGCTCATGAGAGCTTGAAAAGCGCATTTACGAAGTTCACGTCTAGATTCTAATAATGGACTAGTCATTGAGGAAGTCCTCGTTAAATAGATCTTTCAACTCAGGTTTTGGTGTTTTATCTGGAACGATTCCTGCAACATGGATGTTGACAGCAGAAAGTTCCACATCAGCCATATCAAGGACAGCGTCTTTGACAGCTTTTTGAATAGCAAGAGCCACTTTTGGTACTTTTACACCGTACTCAAGGTAGAGATAGATGTCAGCAGTTAGCTCTTCATTGCTTTCTTTTAAGTAGACGCCACGACCAAGAGAGAGTTTTGATAGGGTATCAGATACGGATTTATTTGAAAATGAGTGGACACCCTCAACTTTTGCAGTTGCGATGGCAATGATTTTTTCAAGTACACGTGGAGCGATAACGATTTCGCCAAATTGTTCTTCAATTCCCATAGAATGACCTCTTTCTAGAGATTAGGCACGAGAAACGTAAGTTCCTTCTGCAGTGTTGATGATCAATTTTTGTCCAGCTTCGATGAAGTCAGGAACGTTGACAACAAGTCCAGTTTCCATAGTTGCTGGTTTACCAGAACCTGTAACAGTAGCACCTTTGATAGATGGTTGTGTTTCAGCAACTGTCAACTCAACTGTAGTAGGTACAGTTACACCGATTACTTCAGTTCCGTAGAATTGGATTTTCACATCAGAGTTTTCAAGAATGTAAAGCAATTCATTTTCAACGTTTACGACTGGAATTTCGTATTGGTCGTAAGTTTCAGTGTTCATGAAGTAGGCAGTTTCATCCATTTTGTACAAGTATTGAGCTGGAACAGTTTCGATAATAGCTTGTTCGAATTTTTCTTCTGGACGGTAGCTTGTGTCAAATGTAGAACCAGTACGGACATCACGCAATTTCATACGCATGATTGTGTTTCCTTTACCTGGTTTGTGGTGGCTAGCTTCCAAAACGCGGATCAATTTTCCGTCTGCAGTTTCAAATGTCATACCAGCTTTCAATTTGCTTGCTTCAATCATGTTTTTACCTCTTTAATAAATATTATTACTCTTCATTTTATCATAAAATCTTCTGGAAATAAAGCCAAAATAGTTATTGGGAGATGGTAGGAGAGAAAAAACCAGCCTCAGGGCTGGTTTTTCCATATTACTCTTCTTTCAATTTCGCCAATTCCTGTGCAAGTAGTTTAAGGGCGACTTGTGGGTTGGCTTGGCCTCTTGTTTAGCAAGTTCGTTAAAGAGTTCTTGATTGGCATTGAGGCTAATGAAAAGGTAGATTTTTTAATTTGAATGATTATTAAACTATTTTATAACCTTTAAAAATCATCTAAGATATACTTGTCGTTATTTACTAGAAGTTAGCTTCTTTATGGAATGATGTTCAATGAACCAACCTACAATCCACCCCGTCGCTAGCAAGTAATTTTCGAAAGCACCGATAGCATTCACAGGAGAATGATACTCCATAAAATTGACTAAGTGATTTGTTCCTATTCCAATCCCGCCGATGATGAGGGCGAGAAGCACGATTCGTAGATAGAACCAATCATACTTAATATTGACACCGAGAATAAGAATCAGTACAGCTAGGTTCCATATTCCAATTTCTCGTTGCCAACCAGCAGCGATTCCATACCCTGAGTGGCTTCCCATGTATGATGGAAAGAAAATTTGTAGTATAGAAGCGCCTAACATAGCGATGATGACTAAGACAAATAGAAATCGTAAAAATTTGTTCATTTTTCTTCTTTCTAAAGTAGAAAAAGGTATATAAAAAGTCTATTATTCATCTTCTTTCAACTTGGCCAATTCTTGTGCAAGGAGTTTAAGGGCAACTTGTGGGTTGGCTTGGCCTTTGGTTGCTTTCATAAGGAATCCTGTAAAGGCCTTATCTGCGTTACGTTTACCTGACTTGAAGTCGGCAACTGCGGCTTCGTTATCGGCAAAGACTTGGTGGATAATTGGAATCAAGACATCTGGATCTGAGATTTGGACCATACCTGCTTTTTCCACGTATTCACGTGCGCCACCGCCATTTTTAGCCAGATGGACAAAGACTTTCTTGGCAATCTTAGATGAAATAGTGCCGTCTTCGATGATGGCAATCATTTCTACCAAGTTTTCTGGCGTTAGTTCGATTTGTTCCAGTGTTTTACCTTCGGAGTTCAAGAACTGAGCAACTTCACCTTGAAGCCAGTTAGAGACTTGTTTGGCATCACCACCTAGAGCGACAGCTTTTTCAAAGAAGTCAGAAGTGACTTTGTTTGCAGTTAACTGGCTAGCATCGTAATCTGACAAGCCAAGGTCAGAGACGTAGAGTGCACGGCGTTCTTTTGGAAACTCTGGCAATTCAGTCCGCATTTCCTCAATCCACTCGTCTGAGATTTCAAAGAGTGGTAGGTCTGGTTCTGGGAAGTAGCGGTAGTCAGCAGCGCCTTCCTTGACACGCATGAGGATGGTTGCTTTATTTGCTTCATCGTAACGGCGTGTTTCTTGGCGGATTTGACCACCTGAGCGAAGGATTTCAGCCTGACGTTGGACTTCGTATTCAAGCCCCTTACGAACATTTGAGAAGGAGTTGAGGTTCTTCAACTCAGTTTTGGTACCGAATTTTTCTTGACCATAAGGACGAAGGGAGATGTTGGCATCCACACGCATAGAACCTTCTTCCATCTTAACGTCAGAAATGCCAGCATACTGGATGACTTCCTTGAGGGCAGTCAGATAAGCGTAGGCTTCTTCTGGCGAACGCATGTCAGCTTCAGATACAATCTCAATCAATGGCACCCCTTGGCGGTTGAGGTCAACATAAGAGTAGCCATCTGTACCGTGGGTGTTTTTACCAGCGTCTTCTTCTAAATGAGCACGTTCGATACCGATTTTCTTGGTCGTACCGTCTTCTAGCTCCACTTCAATCCAGCCGTTGTAGCCGATTGGTTCATCAAACTGGGAAATTTGGTAGGCTTTTGGATTATCAGGATAGAAGTAATTCTTGCGGTCAAAGTGCATCTTTTTGTGGATATCCATGTTGAGGGCAAGAGCAGCCTTGATACCAGCATCGACAACACCTTTATTGAGAACTGGCAGAACACCTGGGAAGGACCAGTCAATCACGTTGGTGTTGGCATTTTGGTCATTTCCAAAGTGGGCAGAAGTAGGTGAGAAGATTTTTGAATTGGTGTTGAGCTCTACGTGGACTTCAAGTCCAATGACTGTTTCAAAGTTCATTAGTTGTCACCTCCAAAAATCACGGGTTGTTGTTTGTGGTAATCTGTTGTTGCTTCAAAGGCAGCAGCAGCTTGGTAAATGGTTGCCTCTGAGTACTTAGGACCGATCAATTGGAGACCGACTGGTAGACCTTGAGAGAATCCAGCAGGAATTGAAATTCCTGGGAGACCTGCCAAGTTGACTGGGATGGTCAAGAGGTCAGCCAAGTACATGGCAACTGGATCGTGGTTGAGTGAATCCAAGTCGTAGGCTACGCTTGGAGCAGTTGGTCCCAAAATTAAGTCGTAATCCGCAAAGACTTTTTCGAAATCTTGGATGATGAGGGTACGAACCTGACCAGCTTTCTTGTAGTAAGCATCGTAGTAACCTGAAGAAAGGCTGAAAGTACCTAGCATGATACGACGTTTTACCTCTTCACCGAAACCTTGGCTACGGCTGTTTACATAGATTTCATCAAGGTTAGTCGCATCCTCTGCACGATAGCCATAACGGATACCGTCAAAACGTTGCAAGTTTGATGAAGCTTCTGATGAAGCGATGATGTAGTAAACGGCAACACCGTATTTAGAGTGAGGAAGGCTGACTTCTTCGACGATAGCACCAAGTTTTTCAAAGTGTTTAGCGGCATTTAGGATAGTTTCCTTAACCTCTGGGTCAATCCCTTCACCAAGGTATTCCTTAGGCAAAGCGATTTTCATACCCTTGATGTCTTGTCCGATTTTTGAAGTAAAGTCAGCGATGCGGACAGGAGCAGAAGTAGAGTCTTTAGCATCTTCGCTAGCAATAGCGTTGAGCAAGAGGGCATTTTCCTTAACAGTCGGAGCAAAAGGTCCAATCTGGTCTAATGAGCTACCGAAGGCAATGAGACCGAAACGTGAAACTGTTCCGTAGGTTGGTTTGAGACCAACAATCCCGTTGAAGGCAGCAGGTTGGCGGATAGAACCACCAGTATCAGAACCAAGTGACAAGCGGATTTGCCCTGAGGCTACAGCTGCGGCTGAACCACTTGATGAACCACCAGGAACCTTGCTGTGGTCCCAAGCATTTTTAGTGGCACCGTAGTGGGAAGTCTCACCTGAACCACCCATGGCAAATTCGTCCATGTTGGTTTTCCCAACGACAATCATACCTTTAGATTTTGCATTGGAAACGGCTGTCGCATCAAAAATTGGCTCGTAGTTATAGAGCATTTTTGAGGCTGCAGTTGTGAGGATACCGTCTGTAGAGATGTTATCCTTAACTGCAAGTGGAATTCCTGAAAGGACATTATCAGCGTCAATTCCAGCTTCATCAATAGCTTTAGCTTGCGCAAGGGCTTGATCCTCAGCGATTGTGACGAAAGCGTTAATAGCTGTCTCGCGAGATTGGATATCTTCAAGCGTAGCTTGTGTCAATTCTGTTGCAGAAATTTCCTTAGCAACAAGGAGATTGTGCAAGTCTTCAATAGTTTTGTTATTAAAAGTCATTAGGCATCTCCTCCATCGTCTAGAATAGCTGGTACCTTGATATAGTAGTTGTCTTTTTCAGGTACGTTTTTAAACAAGCGGTCACGGTCTGTTCCCTCTTCGGCCACATCAGGGCGGAGTACGGTCTTGCGGTCAGCCATAGTTGTAGTAGGTGCGATCCCAGTTGTGTCGACTTCGCCCAGCAATTCAACCATGTCTACAATTTTAGACAAGGTAGTCGCAAAGGCAGCAGTTTCTTCTTCAGAGAATCTTAATTTTGAAAGATTGGCAACGTGTGTTACCTCTTCTTGCGTAATTTTCATCTTGCATCCTTTCGTGAAATGATGATTTTTAGTCTGTTCTATTTTACCATATTTTCCTATAAATAAGGGAGGGAAAGGTGAAAAAAGACAAGTGGAGGATAGAGAACGGGTTTTTGAAAGAGACAAAAAAATAGCCGTCCTAACTTTGGCGAGTTAACGAGCTATTTTTTAGTTATGTAATTACAGCCACCGTCTTAAATGGCTCTGTGGGGTGTTGTTGACGCAACACCTTTTCTATATTTATTGTAACATTTATTTTAAAAATTGTAAGGGGAATTAGGCTCCCTAGTATTTGGATAAGTTGAGTGGAAACTGAGTAGAGGAATTAAAATTGCTAGATAGTTTTTTATCGTTTATTAGCAAACTAAGATTCTTTGATTTTAATATGCACTCTTTTGGTATTCATTCCATAGAGCCTGAAGTTCATCTGCGTTTTCTAAAACATATTGCCTGATTATTTTTAGGTCTTTTGCCTTTAATTTACCATCTCTCAGTTCACCGTTCAGAAACATTGAGCCGACCTCTTCTCCGTGGATATAAATGTGAATATGTGCTTTTTGACCTTTATGGTTATGTTCGTTAGGACGAATTTCAATACCATACTTTAGGAAAGAATATTTAGGCATGTAATAATCCTACGTAATCCTTCCATGTTTCAAGGTAGTTATCGCGATTCAACTCAATTTGCTTTTGAGCAAAACGAATATCATAGTCTGCCAAGTCCAAATTTTCCAATACTTCTCCAGTTAGAATACTAAAGGTTCCAATTAATTCATCGTCATCATACATGCGTAAAATAGGGTTGCTTGGATTCTTGTAGATATCATCTTTTGTCACTTCTAAATTAGTTACACCAAATTCCTTGAACATGATTGCTTCTCCTTTTTCTTTTATTATATCATTTTTGCTAGAATTGTCACGGTTTTCGATATATTTGACTATAAGGAATAGCTTTTATTCAAGTATAGTCTGACATAAAATAGAAATTGAAAAAAATGCTAAAATCCGATATAATGGAGTGTTGAAAGGAATGGTAAAATCCAATGTAGAAATCATTCTTAGCTATTGAACCAAGAAAAATAGAGAATCAGAGAAAGAGAACTTATGAATATTCAAGAAGAAATTAAGAAACGTCGTACCTTTGCCATCATCTCCCACCCTGACGCGGGGAAAACAACCATTACTGAGCAGTTACTCTACTTTGGGGGTGAGATTCGTGAGGCTGGTACGGTAAAAGGAAAGAAAACAGGGACTTTTGCCAAGTCTGACTGGATGGATATCGAGAAGCAGCGTGGGATTTCCGTTACTTCATCTGTTATGCAGTTTGACTACGATGGCAAGCGCGTGAATATCCTTGATACACCAGGGCATGAGGACTTCTCAGAAGATACCTATCGTACCTTGATGGCGGTGGATGCTGCGGTCATGGTCGTGGACTCTGCCAAGGGTATCGAGGCGCAAACCAAGAAATTGTTTGAGGTTGTCAAACATCGTGGTATTCCAGTCTTTACCTTTATGAACAAGCTGGATCGTGACGGTCGTGACCCTTTGGATCTCTTGCAAGAATTGGAAGAAGTCTTGGGCATTGCTAGCTATCCGATGAACTGGCCAATCGGTATGGGGAAAGCTTTTGAAGGTTTGTATGACCTTTATAACCAACGTTTAGAGCTCTATAAAGGGGATGAGCGTTTTGCTAGCCTAGAAGATGGGGACAAGCTTTTTGGCAGCAATCCTTTCTACGAGCAAGTCAAGGATGATATTGAGCTTTTAAATGAAGCTGGGAATGAGTTTTCAGAGGAAGCTATCCTTGCTGGAGAATTGACACCAGTCTTCTTCGGTTCGGCTCTTACTAACTTTGGTGTGCAGACCTTCCTTGAAACCTTCCTAAAATTTGCTCCAGAACCACACGGACACAAGAAAATGGACGGTGAAATTGTCAATCCATACGACAAGGATTTCTCAGGATTTGTCTTTAAAATCCAAGCCAACATGGACCCTC